>NZ_JACJFK010000016.1:0-131569 GCF_014164535.1 Pseudoalteromonas sp. SG41-2
ATTGATTTGAAACTTGGTTAATCTGCATGTGAACTCTGTTTTTGGTCATGTTTTTATTGGCGTAACTATTTGATCATTAACAGAGTTCAACTTCAAGTTTTCTTAAGATCCAACCTATGAAATATCCTTAGTACAATTATAGGTTAGATACTAAGAAAATCTTAGCATAATATAATTTATAGCTAAGGTTCAAATAGAAACTCCAATATCTCTAATGAAGTTCTGTCTTTAGATTAATCCGATCAAAGGGAGGAGCGTCCAACTTAATTAACATAGTCTAAGAAAGCAGGTTGATGCAATTGAGCTACTCGATTATCCTCTTCTGCAAGGCTGGGTCTGTGATTGTGCAAATATCAGTCCTTCCCATCATGCGATAGCGATTTTTGGCTATCCATCTGTAAAGTTTATTTTGCATCGAAATAGGTAATATCCTCAAAACTGTCAATAAACTCCCTAACCCGCCAAGCCGCTCACCCACTTTGATAATCGCTTCCATTGAATAGTAGGGTTTACCATTTTCTAGATATAACCAACTTTCAGGATTATCAGGAGATAGTCCGTAGTGGCGTAAAACACTACTTCCAAGTAGGCTACCAACTGGGCAAATCAGAAACTCCTCATCTTTGTCAAGTTTGGCAATCAGGCGGGCGCCTTTAGAGCATGCACCACAGGTCCCATCAACAAAAACTATGCAGCCAGAATCTTTAAATTTAGGCACTTCAGGTGACTCCCTGTGAGACCAAGCTTTCAATTTAGTCATGTTATTAAGCTTATTGCAGATGTTATGACTGCGGGGCTAATAAACAATATAAGTACAGACATCATATACAGACTGAATAGGTGGATATTCAGGAAAATCATAAAGCTCAAATGCATTAACATCGCTCCGCCGACAAACCAAGGACTCAACTCTGTGATCCATAGACCAGGTGCCAGTAATAGCTCAAAGATAAGAACTCCCCAGGTCATTATCTGAACCAAAGATTTCTTGAGTAAAAAGTTAGGAAACTTAAACAGTCGATACATATCATTGGACACAGCGTAATAAATAGCTGTACCTTCTCGCCAAGTTTTACCTTTCAATTTCCAATACATGGTATTGAAGTATATAAAACACAGCTGGATCTGCATCAATCTTTGTGCCCAAGGAGCCTGCTCGGCAGGAGAGTTATTTAAGTTTTCGGGTAGATTAAATAGCAGAGCATCGAGTGACAGCGTATTTCCGCATGGTGTAAAAATAAGCAAGAAACACATCACTTTTGCCACTGCATCGCCTCCATTCGTTAAATGATCGGTACGACTTACAATTGAACGCGTGGTAATATATGCGAGTACGGCACTCAGCGGTGTTAAAAAACCTATAATCAACATGATGATGGCAGTGAGGTGAACAGCCATAATGAGCTGTGCAGACCTCATTGTTCCCGGTAAATACAAGAACAAAGACATTGATACGCCACCTGCTCGTTTAACATATCTATTATATTCAGTCAGGCCTGCTGGCCCCAAATAAAGCTCTGCTCGGTTTTGCAAATATATGGCATCAGTCAATAACACGCAGCCAAAAATAATGCGAAATACCGCGATCGGATAAACAGAGATTGGAGCAAAGAAAAAATTGTTCCACGCTTCAAGTAAAGTTTCAATAGGCATGTTTAGTCCTCACCAAGGTATGGATGAAAAGTAAATATTAGCTCTTTTTTAGCCTCCAAAATTTCACTCTGCGCTTCAATTGGAGGTGTGTCGCGAACGATGCGGAAAAGCTCTATTTTGGTCCGTTTGACCCTGCTTTTGTAAGTGCGTTGTATATATTCAATAAAATCGCGTTTTATTTGTTTGTCAGCCTTGTTTGCAGTGACTTGAAAATAAAACTTCAAAACTTTTTTATACTTTAGTTTTTCCCAAATTTTTAGTTCGTTATAAGGGATTGGTTCCCAGTTCGATTTTGAACCGTCTTCGTGGGTGAAAACTACCATTGGCCACATGTCTCTCATGGGGGGGTCTGGTGTAAACATAGTCCACTCAACATTTAAGCCTATCCAAGCGAATGGCCGGTACACTTTAGGGATGAAATAACGTCGTATGGCATTGTGTCGTTCACAATCCCAGAAAAAAAACCAAAACAAAATTACTATAATAAACAGGTTAGTTAACCCATGTATAAATAGTTCAATGTAGTATGCCACTAGTAAACCTCAGTTGTTTTTAAGAATGAATGATCAGATAGAGTCAGTTGCTGCAATGTGGTAGAGAACTTTACGAGCTCTGAGGGAAAAGGTCCTCCGACTTGTCTAAATAGAGTTCCTTTAACATTCTTCAGGAGTGCTTCTTTCCACGGGGAGTAAGCGACGTATAACTGACCACCTCGACTATAGATAGCGATGCGACCAACTTGATTATTGCTATATACACCCACTAACGCGTCATAGTTTTTGCCAGAATGGCGCTCAAAGGCGGTGTGTGTACTTTGGCAAAACTGATGAGGCCCAGCGTTAATCCAAGTAGTGCCACCGGACGTTTGGATAGACCAAGGGTATTTTGCCAATCTACCATTTTCTGTAATTAACCCTCGCTGACCTTTAGCGATAACTCGAGACAAAACGTCAGTGCCAACAGCCGCTTTTAACTCGCCTTCTTTTAGTACAATTTTTAATGTGGTACCTTGGTGATCGAAATACTCACCTACTAAAGCGTTTTTATCTGCAGGGGAGTGACTTAGCTTTACGTCTGTATTTCGTGTTAAGTAATGACTGGCAAATTCATTTATTATGTGAAACAGTTCATCTCCAGCTGAGGCTCTATTGACTATAGCGACCAATGCAAAGCCTTTTTCTGGCACCATATAAATTACACAGCTATGGCCTAAGTGTTCAGCTGCTTCAAATACTAAATTTCCCAGCTTTGAGCTAGCAAACAGTAACCCCATACCCCGAGAAATGCCATTGTCAATAGAGTTGTGGCTAGTAAACAGTAAATTGAGACTGATTTCAGTTAATAACTTTGTTCCATTGCATCTTCCACCTGTAATTAAGCATTGAAGTAGCTGCATGATGTCACGCGTATTAGAATGCATATCTGACGATGACGGCGGCGTACTAATTAAGGGCATTGGTTCACATGTAAACGGTGACTTACTGGCCTTAGTAAAGCAGGACAGCTGATGTGGCCTAGCAAATATCAAATCAGGTTCAGGTACGCCGAAGCCTGTACTTTTCATATCTAGCGGCAAAAAGATGGTTTTTTTAACAAAAAGCGTATAAGGCGTCTGAGTAACCAGCTCAATAATTTGGCCTAATAAAACAAAGCCCAAGTTTGAATATTTAATCGGGTTACTGTCACGTTTTCCAAGTGACATGAGGTCTCTATTGTTTAAGGTTGCTGCTATTTCTTCTTCACTTGGGGAAGAACCAATAAAAGCACCTCTAGGTAAACCTGCTGTATGCATCAACAGATCTTTTACGGTCACTGGTGATTTTTGACTTTGAGCCCAGTGGGTTTTTTTTAGGTAAGATAAGTACTTTGTTGCAGGCGCGTCGAGTTCTAGCTGTTGATTATCACATAAAATAAGCACAGCGATTGCTGTAATCAACTTGCTAATAGAGCCTACCTTATTAATAGCGTCGCTGCCAAAGGTAGACTCCGTAGCAAGCTCAGACATTTTATCATGTTCTATCAGGCGTACGCTCATAGAGGGAAACCCCATCAGCACTTTGCCATCTTGTAGATATTGATATAGATTAGAATCCATTTTGTCTTTCGCTCGCTAGATGGCTTATTTAGGTAAACTCAAAGCTGGCTACACTATTGAAAACATTAGCTTCAGCAATTACAGCCACTGCTGCAGAGGGGCTACCTGAGATATCAAAGCTGCCCATGTAATCAAGCATACTTGGAATTCCCGCAGTATTTGTTACGTTGCTAAGACCACTTTTAAGCGCTTTTTGATTTCCCGCATCCCAGCTCTTTTCAAAAGTCACCGCATCTACAGCATTATTGTCTTTTTTACCCAAGTTTTGAGCATAAGACAAAACCATGTATTCCTGAGCATCACGCTGATTCGCGTTGTTTACTTTAGGGCAATCACTAGAAGCGGCAGCATCACATGGGTACGTTTTTAGCATTTCTGTCTTAAGGGCACTCCAATATGTAGATGGAGTTGATTCACTACTGGGTTTGTTACTGTTTTTCAATGCATTAGCAATTGCTTCATTTGCTTTCTCTAGTGCTGTTCCAGCTAGAATTAGAGCTAGGTTTTTCAGCCTAGATGAAGATGCCGCGTTCAAGCCACCTTCTGCGGCAGCATCAGCAGCAGCATCAGCGGCAGCATCAGCGGCAGCATCAGCAGCGGCATCAGCGGCGGCATCAGCGGCGGCATCAGCTACAACATCAGCGATCACATCTACAATAATACATCCGTGGCCTAGATCGATCTGAGGGTTAGCATTGGTATATTGTTTAGGTTCACCGGGTTGAATGCGGCCAGTTAGCATTTCATCAAGTTTAGTGGTACTCATTGTAGGTATTTCCTTTTTTTGTTAAAAAATAAACAGCCAGTAAAGACTAGCAAAGCCCTCAAACAAAATGTATTACACTTGATTACAAATGAATCTCTCAGATAACACAGAGATATATGGTCACTCCGCCAGCGAATTTTTTACTAATAAAGGTAACGGTCCTATGACATAAATCCGGCGTCTAATGTCTATTTCGTTGGAAATTAAAAAGTGGAAAGTAAAAAGGACAGACACATTTTTTTGCAAAAACTACAGTATCAACTACTGTTTTTGCAAAAATCATAGTATCAACCACTGTTATTACACACAGTGCTACTGAAGTTGATATATTATGACTCGCGCAAGAAAAAAGCTTATTGATTTAGCATCGATATCTTATTATCACTTAATCTCACGATGCGTGAGACGTGCATTCTTGTGTGGTGATGATAAATACACAGGTAAAAACTTTGCTCACCGTAGGGAGTGGTTAGTAGAGCGAATTAAGTTATTAAGTAGTGTGTTTGCCATTGAAATTGCTGCCTACGCGATTATGAGCAATCACTATCACCTTGTTGTGAACGTCAATAGGCGTCAAGCACTTGATTGGTCTGATGATGAAGTAATTAACCGCTGGTATCAGCTTTATAACGACCACTTTTTAGTCGACCGCCATTTAAAAGGTGAGCAGTTAGATAAGCCAAGTTTGCTCTTTTTTAATGAGATCATCGCTAATGGCGAGAAAGATTGTATGACATCAGCTGGTATATGAAAAACCTCAATGAGTACATTGCCCGCGAGGCCAATAAAGAAGATAACTGCACGGGTAAGTATTATTCGCTGCCATCCTTGGCGCTCATCCTTCGGGCTGCCTGACGGCATTCAAATTTATTCCTTATAAATTTGAGGGAAGGGCGCATTACTTATAAAGAATAGTCGCATGCATTATTAGATGAAACCGCAGTGCTCAGTTGCATGGCCTACGTTGATTTGAACTCTATCAGAGCAAACATAGCCGATACGCTTGAAGACCGTGATTTCACCTCAATTCAAGAACGTATAGCGCACTTTAAAGCCTTTACCACAGACACGGTTAAAGCGAATAAGCTTCTCAAACAAAAAGATAATATTCAGCATGAAAGCCAACCAGCACAGCTAAAACCATTTGGCGGCAATCACATTAAACACAGGATCCCCTTTGCCTTACTGGATTATATTGAATTAGTCGACTGGAGCGGCCGCCACATAGATCCAAAGAAAAAAGGGCATATCAACAAAACTATGCCAAAAGTGCTCCTGACTTTGAATATAGAAGAAGCGCAATGGCTTGAATCAATTCAACGTTTCAGGCAGCAGTACTCAAATTTTGCAGGCAGCAAACAACGGTTAAAGCAGCAAGCCGCCAGCAACGATGTAAAATGGTACAAAGGCGCAGGCTGAACAGTTGCATCTTTATTAGGTTGTTTTAAAAATACACTATTGAACAAAGTGACGGCCTAGCTTTGCCTTTTTTTGCCTAAAATCCTTTCCAAGCACCTCAATTCTAAGCTCTGTAACTAACACTAACAGTATGTGAAAAAATAATTATGCGATTATCCACAACGGGAGAGGTGCTAAATTTTCTGACACAAAATATGTGTCTGTCCTTTTTATTTCCGTTTCTATTTCCTGCAGTCATCTTCATGCGTGTAATTTAGGTTTAATAGGGCTAATGACTTATTTAATAGGTGAAATAAAAATAACCCCGCAATAAAAGATAAATTCTGAACCTGAAAAGTAAATTTAGTGACACAGTTTTATTTGTTCAATTAGAGTGGCTCTCTTATTTAGTTGCTGCTGAAAGGTAAAGGGTTAGGAAAGATAGTCGACGCTGTACCAATAGTGAAAGGTCATCAAATGTTGAAGACAGAGCTGTTCCAGATCACTGGGAGTTGGACTTGAACCAAGGCTCAGAAAACAGCTTTATCGCGACCTTAGTTGAACGACATTCTAGGTATGTAATGCTAGCGAAAGTACCTAGTAATAAAACAAAGCCAGTAATCGAAGCATTGATTAGACAAGCTAATAAGTTGCCAGCACTGCCAAGCTAGTATGTTGCGATTAATTTAGATGTAGCGACAAATTAAATAGTTCGAACGAGTTAGCGGCCTAGCTTGCTGCATCAAATCAGCTAATTAACCTGCTTAACTGCTCAGGTCAGTAACGACTGTGCATACGAAAAATATAATTGCTTAAGGGTTAAACATTAGGTTTAATGGATAGATAATAAACACTGAGTAACGCAGGGACAGCATAGATACGACAGGCACACTAATTAAATTTGCTTGCTATAGCTTAGGTCATAAAAAGCCTTTCTATATATGTAAAGTCCATAGCATAAACAACACCAACTCTACACATCGAGCAGGTAGCGCCTCAGTCCGACAAGCGATTATGCAACACAAACTGCGTGTCGCATAAATACTAAAATGTTATAGCGCAATTGAAATTCAGCAAGATTCGGGTCGGCATTAATCGTTCGGCCTCCTAATATAGCATCTGTTCGGGCATATGCCCTTTAATTGTCAGCAGAGCTAGGAGAAATAATCGATGAACATATTGGCCAACAAAGTTGCTATTGTTACTGGTGCCAGCACCGGCATTGGCTATGCAGCCGCGAAGCTTTTTGCGAGAGAAGGTGCTGCCGTAGTGGTGGCAGCAAGGCGACAGAAGGAGCTTGATGAACTGGTGGAATTAATCAAGACTGAAGGTGGGCAGGCACTGGCACTAGCCGGTGATGTTGGCGAAGAAGCTTTTGCCAAAGCTTTGGTAGATAAGGCTGTAAGCCACTTTGGTGGCCTGGATATCGCTTTTAACAATGCTGCCATTCTGGGTGCTATGTGCCCTGTGCCGCAGATGTCGCTCACGGACTGGAATCAAGTTATTGCGACCAACTTAACCAGTGCATTTTTGGGCGCAAAGTACCAGCTGCCCGCCATGGCTGCCCGAAAAGGAGGTTCGTTAATTTTCACCTCTACCTTCGTTGGTTACACCGCAGGTATGCCAGGCATGGCTGCCTACGCAGCCAGTAAGGCTGGTCTTATTGGTTTGACTCAAGTGCTGGCGTCAGAGCATGGGCCTCAGAATATCCGGGTCAATGCCCTTTTGCCTGGTGGTACTGATACGCCAGCGGGACGTGAGTTTGCTAATACGCCAGAAGCATTGGCGTTTGTGCGTAACCTGCATGCGCTCAAGCGTATGGCGACACCAGATGAAATTGCTCAATCCGCATTGTACTTAGCATCCGATGCATCCAGTTTCACAACTGGTTCTGCGATGTTGGTAGATGGCGGTGTATCCATAAATCGTGTCTGAGAGGCAGAGTGTGTCAGACTATGACCGTATCGCACGTGCTATGGCATACTTGGTAGATCGTGCAACTACCCAGCCCGCTCTAGAAGAGATAGCCGCCCATGTGCATCTGAGTCCGTATCATTTTCAGAGGTTGTTTTGTCGTTGGGCGGGTACCACGCCAAAGCGGTTTTTGCAGGTCCTGACATTGGAGCGTAGCAAGGAGTTGTTGGATAAATCCCGCTCTCTGCTCGACGTTTCACATGAGATTGGCTTAAGCGGTAGTTCAAGGTTGCATGATCACTTTGTGCAGCTGGAGGCAGTGACACCGGGGGAGTATAAAAATAAGGGTAAGGAGCTACGTATCGAATACGGTGTGCACCCTACACCACTGGGGCCTATGTTTGTAGCTGTAACACAGCGTGGTGTTTGTAGGGTTGAGTTCATGGACTTCAATTACATTGAAGAGCTGCTGGATGACTTGCGTAACGCTTGGCCATTGAGTTCGATTGTTGAAAGCATCACATCTACGCACTATGTTATTGATGCGTTTTTTAGTAGTGATACAGCTGCCAAACATGGTCCGCTGTCGCTTCATGTGAAAGGTACGAATTTTCAGGTAGCTGTGTGGCGGGCGCTGCTGAAAATACCACCGGGCGCAGTGGCTAGCTATTCTCAGGTAGCCACAGCACTCAATGCGCCCCAATCTGCAAGAGCGGTTGGTAACGCCATTGGAGCAAATCCTGTTGCTTTACTGATCCCCTGCCATCGGGTAATACAGCACAGTGGTGCACTTGGTGGTTACCGTTGGGGGCCAGCCAAGAAGCTTATGGTACAAACATGGGAAAAAATGCGTGATGAATCTGTTTCGCTATAACAATGTCATGCAGCTGACGTTCTTATCTTACCCCGCGCGGCAGATGGCGGGCGTTGAGGCTGTAGAATTACTCTTTACAGGAACGAATGCACCTACTTTTAGTTGTTCAACTTTTAACCTTGAATCTACTATCAAGCTATGATCTAGTAAATATTATTCACCCACGGTAAATCGTTATGGCTCTTTCGTTGGGTGAGGAGTCAAGCGAGACTTATCCTACCAAAATAAATTCATTCCAATCAATTTCGCTGAGCAAATTGACCTTGCGCGGACAAACGAAAGTGAATGCTTTCACTTCACACTGCGGCAACTGTATTGCTTAGTTCATAATAGAGAAAAGCTGCAAAACACGATGCACTAATTAGGGTAGCCCTTATCACCTCAAATAAGCCACTCAAACACCTTGCAAAATGCCAATTAAAATAACACCAAGTCCTCTTTTTATATTTTACGTAAAATCGAAGTAACTAATTGAATCAAAATAGGAACTCGGCTATGGTGAATGCATCAATAAGAATAAATTAAAAACGAGTAATTCTACAGGCTCGTTACATTTCTTGAGAATACGCATGACCAAGGCAGAAATTAAAAAGTTGTTTGTTGCAATCGAAAAGCACGACCAGGATTCAGTTCTTGGTATCCTTGCAAAGGATAAGGGCGTAATCGAAACAGTTGGGCACCATAACGCTAATTGCAGAGACAAGACTCCTTTGATGTATGCCATGCAATGCGAAGATTTTGAGCTTGCCAACAAGCTCATAGAGTTGGGGGCTAACGTAAAGGCAAAAATGCCAGCAGGGCCTGAGACTAGCGTAATTCAATTAGCTGTAAAGTTTGGCCATGGTCTAAATCCAAATTTTGATAAATGGCTTAGCTTTACTCAAAAGCTTATTGAGCAAGGCGCTAATCCATCAGAGGCCTTATGGCCGGCGTGCCATGGATACAACAAAGTTGCGGATAAACCGGAAATTATTTCACTATTATTACAAAATGGTGCTTCCCTGGAAGGCGAAGTTGGCAATAGCGGTAGCACAGTGAAAGAGCTTCTTGTGATTAATTCGCAGCTCTATTCAAGTCGAGTTCTTAATCTATTCGGGCTGTAGCAATGACAAAATGTGACACATATGAGCCTTAACTCTGTCAATAGGCACTAGTATTTTCTTTAACCGTTTTTATACAGTGACGGTCAATTCAAAATCAACTTTAATTCAATAAGCAAATTCGTTTACTTCGTCGGCCGATGCGGCGGTTAAGCAAGTAGCTTACGGCAAACACATATAGGCGCGTTACGCAGTAATCGATTATTGCGAGCTCATCGCAGCCAGGTTTTTCCCATATCCTTTTGGAGTCGCTGGGGCACTACGACTAAATGGATTTAGAAGGTAGAGCGAAGCAGGATGCTAGAGCCGAGACATTCATCGGTTAACCTTATCATGGCACTATTCAAGGCGGCTGGTTTCATCATTGTGATCAAGTTATATTTAGGTGCGTAACGCAGTTATCAAGTCAGGTGTAAGCGACTTTGTTTATTGTATTAATGCACGCGTACTGAGTGTCTAATCAAGGCAAGTGGTTTAGGTCTGTAGGCATATAATCAGGTTAAACCTTGTTGGTTATTAACTCACCCAATTGATTCATGCTCAGCCTTATATCCAGTTAGATGTTCAGCTGAAATAAAAGGACAGACAAAAATTTTTGCAATATTTACTTTTAGATAAAATAGAAGTAACCGATTGAATCAAAATAGGAACTCGGCTATGGTTAATGCATCAATAAAAATAAATTAAAACGAGTTAATCTACAGGCTCGTTATATTTTAAGTGCTAAATTTTACTTCTAAATTAGCTATATAAGGGATTTTATAATGAAAACTGGACTTTTAGTTCTATTATTTATCGTAGCCTTTGGCGTATCTGCAAAAGACGTCATTAAACCAAGTGTTTCAGGCTTGTATCAAGTAGATAAAGTGAACCTTTTTATTGAATGTTATGGTGAAGCCTCCCCTTCAATAATTATCAATGCTGGCTTTGGTGGTACGGTTGAAGACGGAAACTGGAAGAAGGTAATACAATCACTTCACAAAAAAAATAGAGTGTGTATTTATGACAGAGCCAACTTGGGGAAAAGTGATAAATCGCAAGGCCATTATGATCTAGGCACTATTGTTGAGCATCAAAATGTATTGTTACAAAGGGCTGGAATTCAGCCTCCTTACGTAATGGTTGGACACTCTTATGGCTCATATCCTATTAAGTTATTTAATCACCTTTACCCTGAAAAGGTCAGCGCCATTTTACTTGTAGATCCTTCATTGTATGGCCAATTTAGAAGCCATATAAAAAAGTGGGATGCAAAAAATGACACATATGATGCTGATACCAAGAAGAATATGGAAGCTGAACTTGCTAGCTGGCATGGTGCTCCTGATAATCTAGAAAAAATTAATATGAGAACTAGTTCAACGTTCATTCAGCAAAGCGACGATTTTGGTGACACACCTTATGTATTACTTTGGAACAGAGACGCAATTTGGGTGCCTGCAAATCAAACTCCAGATAACTGGCATCCAGCAGTCTGGGAGCGTATTAAAAAGTCTTATTCTACCGAATTAAATAAGATGCAGACTTTATCTAAAGATACCAAAATTACATTTGCAACAACTCCAGAGCATTACATACAAAAACATGAACCAGAGATTGTTATCGCAGAGATTAATTATTTATTGAATAAACTTTGAAATGAGTAAGCAAGACATAACAAGCGCCTTAACTCCAACAATGTTAAGTTGTCATGGTTTTGGCAAACAACGCAAAGTCATGCCAACACATTATGTAATGGTCTAATTGGACTGATTTATATCTTTTTAGTAGGATTAACTAGAGTTGTTAAACGCGATAAAGATGGCTTAAGGCGCATTAAATGGGGGTTTATAAACCTTGTACTATTTAGCTTGTCCATATATCTCTATGTTAATCAATCCTTTCTAAAGTTTGGTGATATTACTGCGGCAAGTATTTGCTTGGCTTTTTTATCAGGGGTTTTGCCAATAACACTTTTATTTTCTTTATGGATTTCTTTAAGAGGAAAGTTGCAAAGTAAGTTAATAAAATTGGATATTGCATCGATCATGATGTCTATACAATTTTGTTTAGTATTGGCTGCTTGGGGGCAGATATCCACTATATTTTGGCAATAAATTGCAGAGCTTTAACACATATGAGCCTTAACTCTGTCAATAGGAACTAGTATTCTTTTTGACCGTTTTTATACAGTGACGGTCAATTCAAAATCAACTTTAATTCAATAAGCAAATTCGTTTACTTCGTCTGTCGATGCGGCTTCATCATTGCAAAAATAAGCTCTTATCACCGCAAATAAGCCACTTAAATATCTGTAACAACTTGAAAAATATCAATTAAAACAACACTAAATCCTATTTTATATTTTACGTGAAAGTCAGTTGTCGATTGAATCAAAATAGGAACTCGGCTATGGTTAATGCATCAAGTTCAGCTACAGGTTGCGCAGGAGTTGGTGAATGAAAAAACATAACAAAAGCATGTTGCATAAACTACTGAGTGGTTGGACGGTTTTTCCGCTCGTACCGCGCTACAAAACCGCCGCAAATGCAAGGCATTATGTGAATGGAGGTTAAATTGTCTTCTGTGCCAAGAAATAAGGATGAATTGGAGTTAGCCATAAACTCAGTGTTCCCAAAACTAATGGCTGATTATCGCTCAATTTCAAAAAGCAAAGCTCGTAAATTGGGCGTAGAAGGAAATATCAAAGGTACAATCATTAGCGTTAGTGACACAGTTGCTTACCTGATTGGTTGGGGCAAACTGGTCCTTAAATGGCATCATCTAAAGTCTCAAAATCAGGATGTAGATTTCCCTGAAACTGACTACAAATGGAATCAACTTGGGTTACTAGCTGAAAGTTTCCACGAAAAATATCGTGACTGGAAATACGATGATCTGCTTGTTGAGCTGGAGTCTACGGTTCACGAGATACTTTTACTCATTTCAAGTTTAAGTAATCATGAGTTGTATGGTGTTGCGTGGTATGAGCGATGGACTCTAGGGCGCATGATTCAATTTAATACGTCATCACCTATGAAAAACATGCGAACAAAAGTTCGGCGCTTCAATCGGGAATTCACATAACACATATGAGCCTTAACTCTATTAATAGGCACTAGTATTCTTTTTGACCTTTTTATTCAGTGACGGTCAATTATAAATCAATAAACAAATTTGTTTACTTCGTCGGCCGATGTGGCTTCATCATTGCAAAGGTAAGCCCTTATCACCGCAAATAAGCCACTTAAATATCTGTAATACTTTGAAAAAAAGCCAATTAAAACAACACCAAGTCCTCTTTTTTATATTTTACGTGAAAGTCAGTTGTCGATTGAATCAAAATAGGAACTCGGCTATGGTTAATCCATCAATAAAAATAAATTAAAACGAGTTATTCAACAGGCTCGTTATATTTATTAAGGTAGTTTAAATATCATTTGATAGTGAAATAGCTGCATTCATAGCAAAGTCAGACCAAAACGGAGAACGGGCTGATTTAGAAAAGTTAAAACGATTAAATAAAAAATAGGCGGTATTATTCCTAAGTGGTATATCGAGGCAATGTCCACACCTATTTTGCAATTTACTTCTTGGCTGGCAAAAATTTGAACCAGAAGAAGACTTTGATGGCATTGAAGAGATTCAAATTGTGAACATTGATTTATGGAAGAAGTTAATTGTGATTCCTACTCAGGAATGTATGTGTTGCCAGCAAACTATCTTGTTATTGGTTATGGCGCTGATTGGGCTGATAATTGTTTTGTAATTCCAACGGATCAAAGCGACGATCCGCCTCTTTATGAAGTGTTGCATGATGTGGCACTCAGCACTGAAGAGCTTGTTTCGACGATAAAGTCGGGTGCAGGTGGCTGTGAGAAAATAGCTGATAAACTGTCTATTTTTGTGGGCAATGCGATTGCACTAAAAACATAGCAAATTACTGCAGTGCGACTTGTGAACAGAGTAACAGAGCACGTGATATGGAGCTAATAAGCAATTTCACAGTTAATATGAACGATATTTAAGAGGAGGTTCTGTGGTTACTAAAGAAATAGAAAATATTGAGCGCAGTATTGGTAAGTTACCTAAATCTTACCGTGATTGGATCGAACAGGGTATTACAAAAGACAGCTCCTACAATATGTATTTGTTAGAGTGGATTTCAAGCTCAAATGTATTGAAAATTGAAATAGCTCCTGAGGGCGTACTTGATGGTATTTTGCCAATTGGTGTCTTCCATGGTGTTGCATTTTGGTGTTTGGATAATAAAAATAATGGCAGGGTCATTTTATGTCCACATGATGATATCGTTGCTGATTTTTATGCGCCTTCAGTTGAAGGGTGGATATATCGAATTTGCTTACAAGAAGCATCTAATTTCTGTGATGAAGACGAGATAGTGCAAAAACAGTTACAACTTTGGGCGTCTTTACTCGAAGAATCTAAACCTACTTGGGCTGAGCACATTATGTTGCTGGCAAAATCAAAGGTAAAAAATATGGGGCAGCACTCTGGCGTTATTTCTGACGAAGAGGTAGAAGCAATCATAGCTAAAGAATTCGGTTCAGAGTATTTAACAGAAAAAGTTGAGTTTTTAAACCCGGATTAACGTTAGTGGAGTCTCTTGAATTGGCTTCTATTTTTTTGGGAAGCAGTGTTAATGTGGGCATTGTGGAATACCTGTAAGGTGCATATGATCAATCAACTTAAAGTGACGAATATTGAGTTTTACTCGGATGAAACAGCATTAGTAACTGTTGAAAATGAACACTCAGCCGTTGACGTTTTTTGTCACATTTGTGAATACTCCATAGGTGATAAAGTTAATAACCTCCTTAAAGTGCTAGATGCCAACGTTAGAGCGGCGTACCTTGCCGATTGGCCGGTAGAAATGATTGCAGAAGCATCTAAAGAAAGAATTGAAAAAACGGGGCCTTATTCATACATAGGTTGTGGCAAAGTAATTGATGAAAATGAAGGGGTTATTGAGGTTCAAGGTTTTCTTATCGAGTTCGGTGATCTACCTTGCCAAGGCTCAGTCGAGTTTGAAATTGATAGGCTTGATTTATGGTAAATTGCTTAATAAAGCGTTGATGACAACTGCATTGATAGGCTAATAGATGTAGTCTGGAATGAGAGCGATAAAACGTTTTTTAGTCTTTACTGATAAAAAAGAAATTATTTTAACTTGTGATGGAGCGCCACGACGTGAAGTCGTCATATAACAAACCAATTATTCCGACCTTAACTCGCTACGCTCGTTTCGTCGGCATCTTGGGGCTTTAAGTGTCTAGGCTGATTCCGTATTTAAACCTTTTATTCAATTGTATCGTCTAAATAATGAATTTAATCATTTAAAAAAAGAAAACAATGAAGCTTTTTATATCTATTTTACTTTCAGTAATACTGTTTACTTCAACTAACCTAAGCGCAGAGTCGACAAAAAAAGTATTAATCATCGCATCAAATATGATCGATATGGGGGATTCTGAAAAACACGATGCGAGAAATAATTTATGGGAAGTTGCTCCACCGTACCATATTTTTATGAGCCATGGTTATGATGTCGATTTTGTTTCTCCAAATGGAGGAAAGGTTGAGTTCATGATGGATCCGTTGGGTATTAGTAGTTACACCATTAAATATGAAGGCTTTATGGATAAAGCGAAAAACAGCTTTGCTCCTGAACAAATTAACCCAAATGATTACTGGGGAATTTATATTGGTGGAGGGTATGGCCCATTATTTGATGTAGCTAATAACAAGGAATTACAATCAATTATCGCCAAAGTTTATGAATCTGGCGGTATTATTGGTGCAGGTGGTCACGGTGCCGGTGCGTTTGCCGATGTATTATTATCTTCTGGTCAGTATCTTGTTAAAGGTAAAAAAATTGCTGGTTTTCCTAATTCTACTGAAAAATCTAAGTCATGGGCTAAACAAGGTACTCTGCTACCTTTCCTTGTTGAAAGTCAGTTGAATAAAAATGGAGCTATTGCACAAAACAAAAAAACCTTAGAAGATAAACACGAAGTGGTCGTTGATCAAAGAATCGTTTCAACAATGTTTTTACCTTCAGCTGCTCTAGTTGCAAAAGAAATGATAATTTCTCACAAGCAGTAAATGCACATAACACATATGAGCCTTAACTCTGTCAACACAAGTTAACGAGTTATCAGCGATCCGTTAGAACTCGAGGTAAACTTCTACTCCAAATACCATTTAGGGATAAAAGTTTGCGGTAAAAATTCATAAATTAAACTCTCAAGCATATTATTTGCTTTATTTATAAGTTGCAGATAGACATTTAGTTAATTTTATTAACTTAAATAAACAACGTTGTCTTTTTGTTGCTTAGATGAAATAATATCTCACGACATTTATTTAACAAATATATCTGCATTTTAATTTTTAAGTTAAAAATGTTTAAGTTATTGAAATTTAATATCTTACTTTCTATGAAGTGAAAGGTAAGTTGAACTTTGTCTAATCCGTTATCTGACCATACGAAGCGTATAAGGAAGCTCTTGAATGAGTATAATTGTGAATCAAAACGTGGCTAATAAAATTAGTCTAGTTTGTTTTGGGGAGGTCCTTTGGGACTGTTTTGGCGCAACTAAGCGTTTGGGAGGCGCACCTTTAAATATGTGCTTTAGGGTTAAATCACTTGGAATTGATGCACAAATGATAAGTGCAGTAGGGGAGGATGAGTTAGGTGATGCTCTGCTTGACGAATTAAAAGAAAAGCAATTGAGTACAGAGTACATTGCTGTAAACCCAAACAAAAATACCAGTACGGTACAGGTAACACTTGATAGCCATGGTTCTGCTAAGTACGAAATTATGCCTGATACTGCCTGGGATAATATTGTTTTAACTGATGAAATTATTGGCAAAGTTGAATCGACGGATATTTTTGTGTTTGGTAGTTTAATTGGCCGTACCGACACTTCATTAATAACTTTAAAGCAACTACTAGAACATGCGAAGTTTAAAGTGTTTGATGTAAATTTACGAGCTCCTCACTATCAACTTGAGAGCTTAATAGAATTAATGAATAGCGCTGACTTTATCAAACTAAATGATGAAGAACTATATGAAATAGCAAAAGGAATGGGGTGTAAATACCATTCATTAGAGCAAAACTTAGCATTTATAGCAAAGCAAACCAACACAGAGTTTTTGTGCGTGACGAAAGGAAACCATGGTGCTTTATTATCGATTAAAGGTAAAAACTACTATAACTCAGGCTACCTGATCGATGTTGTGGATACTGTTGGTGCAGGGGATTCGTTTTTGGGGGCTTTAATTTATCAATTGTGCATTCAAAACGATCCGCAACAGGCAATTAATTTTGCTTGTGCTGCCGGAGCTATGGTTGCTCAGCAGCTAGGGGCAACACCAGATATAACGCATCAGCAAATCTTAGAATTTATTGAACCATGTTAGCGTGCAGCATTGTATTTCAAGTTATACATATAAAAAACAAAATATTTTGTTATTTATATTGAATAGATGTTTTTTTAATGTTAAAAAGACAACGTTGTTTATTTGTGTTGGACCGACCAAGCCAAACAACAAAATGTAAAAAGATATTTTTTTACGCCATAAAGACAACGTTGTTAATTTAAATAATGAAATCAACATTAAAAAATAAAATTAAAATGAGGACACACACAATGCTCAGATTTAGGAAAAACCAGCTTGCTGCGAGTGTTAGTACAGTATTGATAGGTTGTTGGCTGCCATCCAACAGCTTTGCCGCTGAACAACTGCAAGAAGAAGCGTCGGCCAAGGTTGGTATTGAAGTTATTGAAGTTTCATATGGTTATGGAAGTGTTAAAAAACAAGATTTAACCGGCGCAGTTAGCACAGTTGAGCTTGAAGATGTCGTTGATCAGCCTTCAGGTAATATCATGCAAAATTTGCAGGGGCGTGTGCCTGGCTTGCAAATTACAACTAATGGTTCACCTAACTCTGCAGCAACAGTGCGTATTCGTGGTCAAGGTTTAGGACCTTTAGGTAATAACGATCCTCTTTATGTTATTGATGGTGTACCAACTAAATCAGGCATGCATGAACTTAATAGCCATGATATTGCTGATATACAGGTGCTAAGAGATGCGGCAGCTGCAAGTATTTTTGGTGCTCGCTCTGGTAATGGGGTCATTATTATTACCACCAAAAAAGGGAATGAAGGGCTCGACTTTAATTTCTCTTTTAATCAGTCATATGATGATTTTAATTATGAGCTAAACCCATTAAATACACAGCAAAGGGGACAAGCAGTTTGGCAAGCTGCAGTAAACGACGGCTCAGATCCAAATGCAGCAAGTTCTCTTTATAGCTATGATTGGAATAATGATTTTAATAACCCTCAATTAAACAACGTTGTTTTTCCTGAGTTTACGGATGCTGCACAGGTGCAACGCCCAGCAGATACTAATTGGTTTGATGAAGTTACGCGCTCTGCAAAAGTAACCGATCTTAACTTTTCAGTTTCAGGTGGTTCAGACAAAGCTTCGATATATAGTTCACTTGGCTATTTCGGCTCAGAAGGTGTTGTTGATGGCTCAGAGTTTGAACGAATAAGCTTTCGCGTTAATTCTGATTATCAGCTAACAAATAAGCTTAAGATTGGTGAAAACTTTATAGTGACAAATCAAGAATCAAACTTGGTTAATGATCTGGCCGGTAATATTCTAACTTTGGCTATAGAACAACAATCTATCGTTCCTGTGTACAACGATAAAGGTGGCTGGGGAGGGCCTGTTCCTGGTGTAACTGACCGTGATAATCCGGTTAGACTAATTGAAATGAATCGAGACAATGTTAGTAGATTCAATAAATTAATGGGAAATATTTTTGTTGAATATGAGGCAATAGAGGACTTAACACTAAAAAGCTCTATCGGTTTAGATTACGGGCAATACTACTTCAGAAACTATACCCGTGCTTTTCAAGCTGGCTCGCTAAACTATGGTGATCAGCTGTCAGTGACAGAAAACTGGAATAGCAGTTTTAGTTGGACTAATACCGCAGAATATAAGCTTGATTTAGATGCAAATCATTTTACGTTTTTGGTCGGTACAGAACAAATAGATTATGAGTATGAAGGATCTGTTGGTTTTGGTTCAGGTTTTGCGTCTGATGATCGTGATTATGCTCATTTATCACAAGCAACGGGTGATGTTCGTGTGGAAGGGGATGGCGATAAATGGTCTCTTAATTCTTATTTCGCCCGTATGGACTATAACTTTGATGACCGCTATTTAGCAGGTTTAACAATACGTCGCGATGGCTCATCTCGTTTTGGTAGTAATAATAGCTACGGTAATTTCCCCGCTATTTCTGCAGGTTGGGTGATCAGCAACGAATCATTCTATGATATTGAATTTTTATCTACCTTAAAGCTTCGAGCTAGTTGGGGCAAAACGGGTAATCAAGAAATCCCTACCGATGCAACATATACAACGTATTTAAGCCGTTATGCAACTCGGTCTTTATTCACTGATCAGCAAGATGAAGGGACCGCTTATGATATAGGCGGTGCAAATGGCGGCACGCTTCCTTCTGGATTTGTAAAAGCACAAACAGGGAATGATGACCTAAAGTGGGAAACATCAACGCAAACAAACATTGGTCTTGATTTTGGCATGCGTTACGAAACCATATACGGCAGTATCGATTGGTTTGAAAAAACCACAGAGGATATTTTAACGTTAACCAATCCACTTGCAACATTAGGTGAAGGCGCTCAGCAATGGGTCAATGGTGGCACGATTGAAAACTCTGGTTTTGAGTTTCTCATTGGCTACGCCGATTACCTTACTTTTGATAGCTTAGATGGTGATATCGATGTCGATATTAGCTTTAACATTTCTTCTGCTAAAAATAAGGTTGTCTCACTACCAGAGGATGTTGTGAATTCATTTGGTGGTAATGGTGATGATAAAACGATTGTTGGTCATTCAGTCAATTCTATTTATGGTTATGTCGCCGATGGGTTATTCCAAAATCAAGGTGAGATAGATGCTCACGCAGCGCAATCTGGGGCTGGTTTAGGCCGAGTTCGCTGGAAAGATTTAGACGGCAATGGCGTGATTGATGAAAACGATCAAAGCTTTTTCACCGATACTGATCCTGACTTTATGTATGGATTGAACATGAATTTCAAATACAAAAATTGGGATTTCAATATGTTCTGGCAAGGTGTTCAAGGAGGTGAGATACGTAATAGCTGGCGTGGATTTACTGACTTCACATCATTAAATATAGGCTCTAATTACGGTGATCGCGTTCTTGATGCATGGTCAGTTAACAATACTGACAGCAATGTACCGGCATTAACTTTAATCGATAACAATGGTGAAGGCCGTCAATCAAGTTTGTTTTGGGAAGATGGCAGCTACATAAAGCTTCGTAACTTATCTATCGGTTATACACCTGATGAACAGTGGTTAAGTCAATACGGTATAAGTTCTGCACGAATTTATTTGCAGGGAAGTAACTTATTGACCATTACTCCGTCAGGGACGCTAAGCCAGGATCCAGAAACTCCAAACGGCAACTTCCCAATTCCAAAACGTATTACGTTAGGCGTGAACCTTTCTTTTTGATTTATTAAAACGACAACGATACGAGCACATATTATGAATAAAATTAAAACACTATTTACAGCAGCTACACTCGCGCTTTCTTTAGCATCGTGTGGTGGTTCTGATCTTGATGTTGCACCTTCAGGAGTATTAACCGAAGAACAAGTTTCTAACAGTGAAAATGTAGATGCGTTGATTATTGCTGCCTACTCATATCTAGGAAACGATCATTATACCGCACCTAACTTTTTATGGCCGACAGGAAACTTACGCGCTGGAGACGCCCATAAAGGCGGTAATGGACCTGGTGATATCTTTGCTTATCATGCTTTGTCTTTATATCAGCCTATAGTGCCTGATATGGAGTCTTTCCCGCCAGATTTAATTGATTTGAACAACAAAAAATGGGTACGTAATTACACCGGTATTTCAAGAGCAAACTCAGCATTAGCGGTAATCGCAAATGCGCCAGATGCCATTGAAAACAGTGCTGCAAAACAATCCGAACTGCGGTTTATTCGCAGTATTTTCTACTTTGATTTAAAAATACATCATAAGCATATCCCGTGGATTGATGAAACAATGACACAAGATCAAATTCTTAGCGCTACTAATCGTGAGCTAAGCGATCAAGAGTTATGGGATAAAATTGCCGCAGATTTTGAGTTTGCTGCAAACAACTTACCACAAACCCAAGAAGATGTAGGGCGCGCTTCAGCGTTATCAGCTAAGGCATATTTAGCTAAAACATTGCTTTACCAAGCGTATGAGCAGAATGAGCTACATCAAGTTATCAATATTAATAAAGATAAACTTGTAAAAGTAGTGGCCCTAGTTGATGAAATTGAAAAAGCGGGCGTCTATGGTTTATTTGATGATTACGCGAATAACTTTTTGTTTGAAAGTGAGAATGGTAAAGAGTCAGTTTTTGCTATTCAGCGCTCTCTAAATGACGGCTCTCCAGATGGACGTGGTAGCTGGCCTAGTGCATTAAATGCGCCAATGGCTGGTGGTTTTGGCTGTTGTGGTTTTCATGTACCAACAGAAAATTTCGTTAATGCGTTTAAAACAGACCAACAAGGTTTGCCGTTATTCGACTCTTTTAACGACTTTAACTACGACATGACGACAGACTCAGTTGACCCTCGCCTAGATCACACTGTGGCAATGGAAGGTAAACCATTTAAGTATGACGAAAACTTAATTCATGGCGGTGATAGCTGGGCACGTGCCCCTGGTATTTATGGCAACTTTACGGCAATGAAAGATCTTGAACACCCTGACTGTAGTTGTCGTGGTGAGAATGGCCCTTTTCCTATCTTTTCATTAAATACACCGCTCATTCGTTACGCTGATGTATTGCTTTGGAAAGCTGAAGCATTAATTGAGTTAGATAGGTATGACGAAGCATTGCCAATTATTAACCGTATTCGTGAGCGTGCTAAAAATAGTACCAGTAAATTACACAACGCGAGTATTTATAACATGGGCTTATATACAAGTTTTGATTCTAAAGAACAGGCAAGAGCGGCACTACGCTTTGAGCGACGTTTAGAATTAGGGCTTGAAGGACATCGCTTTTTTGACTTAGTTCGATGGGGAATAGCGAAAGAAACTATTGATAGTTACTTAGCTATTGAAGCTGTACGTAAACCTTATTTGGTCGATGCTATTTTCACTAAAGGTAAACATGAGTATTTACCTATTCCGAACCAGCAGATGATTTTAAGTGGTGGGTCGTACACACAAAACCCAGGTTATTAATAGTGGTGGGTTTCGGCCCACCTTTTAATCGTTAAGTTTTAAGAGTGATTATGAAAAAAATTATTTATTGGTCAGTCACCGTTGCCGTTGCTGGTTTTTTATTCGGCTTTGATACAGCAGTTATATCCGGTGCGGATAAACCTATTCAAGCGTTATGGAATACGAGCTCGTTATTTCATGGCTTATTTATTATGTCTTCAGCTTTATGGGGAACACTACTGGGTGCCTTAACCGGTAATTACCCATGCGATAAGTGGGGTAGAAAACCCACATTAGTTTTAGTTGGAGTGTTGTTTTTAATTTCGGCGCTTGGCTCCGCCATGGCACCTGACGCATATAGCTTCGCCTTATTACGGTTCATTGGTGGCGTGGGAGTGGGCATTTCTTCAATTGTTGTACCTGCTTATATTTCTGAGATTGCACCTGCTAAGTACCGTGGGCGTTTGGTTGCGCTTTATCAGTTTCAAATTGTATTTGGTATCTTAGTTGCGTTTGTTTCTAATTTTTTAATTGCAGGAACATCTGCAATTGACTGGCGTTTAATGTTAGGTGTGGAGGCAATACCTGCTCTGGCTTATTTATTAATGATCATTAAGGCACCTGAAAGCCCACGTTGGTTAGTGCAAAAGAAAAATGAGAAAACTAAAGCGCGTTCAATCTTAGTGACTTTAGGTGAACAAAACCCAGACCAAGTATTAAATGACATTGAACGCGACAAGTTACAAAACAGTCAATCAAAGCTATTTGGTGGTAGTTACAATAAGGCGGCTTTATTTGCATTTTTATTTGCCGCATTTAATCAATTATCTGGCATTAACTTTATCATTTATTATGCACCGCGCGTATTTGAACTTGCAGGGTTGGATGTAAATCAGTCATTACTTTCTGGCGCTGGAATTGGCGTGGTTAACTTATGTTTTACCATGCTTGGTTTATCGTTGATTGATAAATTTGGCCGACGTTCGCTGATGTATATCGGCTCAATTGGCTACGTTATTTCCCTCTCTGTTGTGGCGTGGGCATTTAGTACTGACTCTGGAGGCTTAACGGTTGTAGCGTTTGTATTTGTGTTTATTGCCGCTCATGCCATTGGCCAAGGTACCGTTATTTGGGTCTTCATTGCAGAAATATTCCCGAACAAAGTACGTTCAAAAGGGCAGTCTTTAGGCTCCGGTACGCATTGGTTTTTTGCCGCAGCAATCACTTTACTTATGCCATTTTTCTTAGAACGTTTTAGTGCCACTGAAGTATTCACTTTCTTTACTTTAATGATGTTAGGGCAATTGATTTTTGTTGCGTGGTTTATGCCAGAAACAAAAGGACGTTCTTTAGAAGCAATTTCATTAGATACCAATAATAAGCATGGAGCATTAGATGCGAACCGTTAATTTAGTTTTAATTTCATCATTTTTGGCAGCATGTAGCATGACAAACCCAACTGAACAAACAGCCCTTAAGGGTGCAGATAAACCGAGCAAAGAGGCGTTTAGACCTGCTTTTCATTTTACTCCTGAAAAGCATTGGATGAACGATCCTAATGGTATGGTTTACTACCAAGGCGAATATCATCTGTTTTACCAGCATAATCCTGATTCATCGGTATGGGGGCCAATGCATTGGGGACATGCAATTAGTAAAGATATGGTTAATTGGCAGCATCAAGAAATTAAGTTGTTTCCTGATGAGCACGGTACTATCTTCTCTGGCAGTGCGGTGGTTGATTGGCAAAATAGCAGCGGCTTTGGCAGTAAAGAAAACCCACCATTAGTGGCTATATTTACCTATCACGATGATAAAAAGGCGGCACAGGGAGCGATTGATTTTCAAACGCAAGGCATAGCATATAGCACCGATAAAGGCCGCACTTGGAAAAAATACGCTAATAATCCGGTATTAAAAAACCCTGGGATCCGCGACTTCCGCGACCCTAAAGTAAGCTGGCATGAAGATACCGAGCAATGGGTTATGGTATTGGCTCAAGATGATCATATTGGCTTTTACAGCTCAAAAGATTTAAAAACATGGCAATTTGAAAGTAACTTTGGCGCTGATTGGGGCAGTCACGCAGGTGTATGGGAGTGTCCAGATCTTATTCGCGTGCGTATTGAAGGCACCGACGAATATAAATATGTTCTATTAGTGAGTATCAATCCTGGCGCGCCAAATGGCGGCTCTGGTACACAATATTTTGTTGGCGATTTTGACGGTGAAAAATTTGTACTTGATAGCGATTATCAAAAAATGCTTACATCAACACCCGCCGTTTTCCCTCAAGGACTTGATTTCTCTAATTTTAAGAGTGGTTTAAAGAATTGGCAAGTATCGGGTGAAGCATTTCATATAGTAAATGATCAACCAGCAAATACCATTGCCAGTTCTTTTAAAGGTTCGGATGAGGCAATTGGCACCTTAACCTCAAAATCATTTGAAATCGATCATGATTTCATTAACTTCAAGATTGCAGGCGGAAAGCCTCACAATAGTACCGCAATACAGTTGTTAGTTAATGGCGAGATAGTTAAAACCGCAAGTGGAAATAATACAGGTACACTGACTGAGCGTTCTTGGAACGTGAGTCAATTAAAAGGTCAGCAAGCTTATATTAAAGTGGTAGACAATGAACGAGGTGATTGGGGGCATATTAAAATCGCTGATATTGTATTTTCTGATAAAGCAGCAAAAGAAAAGTATGAACCTTCAATATGGCTAGACTACGGTACAGATAATTATGCTGGTGTAACTTTCTCTGATGTTCAAGACGGTAGACACTTATTTATGGGGTGGATGAGTAACTGGCAATACGCAAATCAAGTACCCACTGAGGTATGGCGCAGTGCAATGACAATTCCCAGAGAATTAAAGTTATTGCAAACGCCAACAGGCGTGCGTTTGGCATCTCAACCGGTTAAAGAGTTAGATAGTTTATTGAGTAACTCACAACAAAAGGCAACCTTAACTGGCGCAAATAGCTATCAGTTAGATGAGCTTTTTACAATTGAGCCCGGGCAATTTAAGGTGAGCTTTAGTATAGCGAACTCTGAACAAGTTACTGATATCGTGCTTAGCTCTGATACGGGCGAATACACTAAGCTGCAGCTAAACCCAGCTCAAGGGCAACTAATACTTGACCGCAGGCAGTCGGGTTTAAAAGACTTTGAAGATGGTTTTGCATCTTTACAAACTGCGCCATTACAAAAAGGACTTGAATATTACGATGTTGATATATGGGTAGATAAAGCGTCGGTAGAAGTATTTGTAAATGAAGGGGTTAGCTCTATGACCTCGATTGTTTTTCCAACCTCTCCTTATAATAAAATACAAGTGAGTGCTGAGCAGCCTTTGTCGCTTAGTGACGTAAAGTTAAACAATATAGCAATAGAAAAATAACATTTGAAGCGACTCTATAGTAATATAGAGTCGCTTACTTTTTATAAGGCTATGCGATATATGAGTAGTAATTATCGGCTATTAAGCGCCATTTTCTTTATTTATTTTATGGCATGGTCTTTTTCATTTTCATTTTTTCCTATTTGGCTTAGTCAAGAAGTAGGCCTCAACAGTGCTAAAGTAGGGGTCATCTTTAGTATCAATTCCATCATGGCTTTACTCGTGATGCCTTGCTATGGCATTTTGCAAGATAAACTCGGTTTACAAAAAACACTGCTTTACTTCATTGCATTTTTTATAATGTTGATTGGTCCATTTGTCAGTTATGTATACGCACCCTTACTACAAACACAGTTTTATCTGGCTGCTATTTTAGGAGGTGCTGTTTTTTCATGTGCATTTTTGGCTGGAGTCGGGACACTTGAAAGTTATATTGATAAACAAAGTCGCTCGACGAATTTTGAATTTGGAAAAGCTCGAATGTGGGGGTCACTAGGTTGGGCCATGGCAAGCTACTTTGCCGGTTTATCCTTTAATTTATCCCCTAGTTTAAATTATTGGTTATCAAGCATTGCGGCGGTTTGCTTAATGGGGTTATTAGCCTTTGTTAAGGTCGCAAAAAATCAGCCCGAAATAGCGCCTTCTCGAACTTTTTCTCCTGTAAAACAGCTTACAGCATTTTTTAAAATCGCAGGATTGTGGCGTTTAAGTGTATTTGTGATCGGTGTTAGTTGTATTTATGCGGTATTTGATCAGCAATTTGCTATTTATTACACCTCTTTTTTTGACACCCCAGAGCAAGGTCGAGAGTTTTTTGGCTATTTAACTTCAGCGCAAGTTATCCTTGAGGCTGCTGCTTTGTATTTAGCTGTAAAATGGGTGAATTATTTGGGCGTTAAAAACTCGTTGCTGTTAAGTGGTGTATTGATGGCGATACGAATATATTGCTCGGGGATTGTTAATGACTCTATCAGCATTAGTGTATTAAAATTGTTACATGCAATTGAGTTACCGCTAATGTTAATTGCATTGTTTAAATATATAAACATACACTTTGAAGCTCGTTATTCAGCCATGATCTATATCATTGGCTTTCAATTTACTACACAATTGATGGCGTCAATGTTAGCCGTCGCGGTAGGCGTTGTATATGATCATTTAGGCTTTGCGTTAGCCTACCAATATTTGGGTTTGGTTGTGTGTGTGTTTATTGTATTATCGCTTTTTGCATTAAAGGCAGATGCAATTAAAACGAATCACGAGCAATTAGTTTAAATGGTAAGTGGTGGTGAACAATATCAGTGCGCTGGTCTATGAGGTATTCCATTGCCCAACGTCCCATTGCATGATGGGGTAATGCCATGGTAGTTAAATTCGGTTGTAATAATTGTGGAATACTGCCCCAATCATCAAAAC
Organism: Pseudoalteromonas sp. SG41-2; assembly: GCF_014164535.1. NCBI lineage: Bacteria > Pseudomonadati > Pseudomonadota > Gammaproteobacteria > Alteromonadales > Pseudoalteromonadaceae > Pseudoalteromonas > Pseudoalteromonas sp. SG41-2. Next base: position 26,948 of record NZ_JACJFK010000016.1, read on the forward strand.
TTGCTATACCAATATCTTTACCAACGATCATTCCTTTATCATGCACAACAAAGTAAATTTCCAGCGCCATGGGGTCTTGACCACAAATAATAGCATCAGGTTTAAACTCGTCTATCACTCGCGCTGCAGACTCTCTCGAAGTAGAAATCTCACTACCATCGGCTTGACCAATAATCACCGATTCAATGAGTAAATCATCGAGTGGTAAGCCGTGCTTTTTAAATGAATTTATAACGCCTTGTTTACGGCCTTTGGCAGCAACTATATGCTCATTTAAGTTTAAGAAAGCAATTCGGCGATAGCCTTTACGGATTAACGCGTCAGTAATATCTTCACCGGCTTGCTGTTCATCAGGTACTACACAAGGAAAGTTATTTGAAGCAGGAAAACAGTTAGCTAAAATTGTTGGTATTTTTTTTAGTTCATCAGCTACCACAACTTGGCGATGGTACATTGCTGAATATATAACGCCCTCTACGCGATACTCTAAAAGGCTTTCTATAGCTCTGTCTATACTCGCTTGGGTTTCGTTAACATTGAGGATCAACAGTTCTTTATTTTTCTGCCACGCAATTTCTTGGGCACCACGAATAATATCAAAAGTATAAGGAACACTAAGCAGTTCATCAGCAATAATTGCGTAAATGTTGGAGTTTTTACGTCGCGTTAAACTTGCCGCACGATTAGGACGATAGCCTAATTCTTTTATCGCTTTAAGAACTTTCTCGCGGTTAATATCTTTGACTGTTGGATCATTATTGACCACTCGCGATACAGTTTTGAATGAAACACCTGCGTGGACAGCGACTTGCTTAATTGTAACCATACTAGAATAAGACCCTCTGTGATTAAAAACAGTATAACAGCAGATTGCACTTTATTTATATGTTTTTGTTAAGGTTTGAGTTGTCGTTGTTATCTAAAGATAAACTTATTCAGAGGCTTACTTTTAAGTTATTGAGGCGAATTATACTCATGATGTAATAACATTGGCTAAACCTAGTAAGCCGAAAAGGTAATACCAAGCGTTGATATAATAGCTTAAAACATTAGCTCATCAGATTATAGATTGAGCAGTCACAGTGAATCGAGTTTGATATATTACTAGACAGAACTTTAAAAAATCTTGTTAGGCTGACGAAAGTTAGTGATCCCCGGCGCTAAAACTTAAGCAATATTCTTTAGTACAAATGCGGCTGGGCTGAGATAGTCATTAACACTATGCCTTTTTGTTTTAATCAACTTCAATGTATTCAAATACTGCTTGACGCATTGTTTTACTATCCATAATTGGCTCGCCATGGATCGCTTCGACTTTCAATGAGTGGAAGAAACTCGCTGACTTACCAGCTCACCGAATTTGAACCGCTTTATTTTTGATTCTTCGCGAAGTAGGTGGCAGCCTTTTTAATATGGCTAAGTCCTCTGATTGCTCAGCTAGTTGACGTTTTAGTTTGGCTACTTCAGCAGCTAGCTCGGCCTCACGTTGGCTCGTGCTTTTCTTTTGCTGAAACATATTATGCCAATCGTAGATTTGCGATTCATGAATACCTAAGTCTTTAGTAGTGACAGGGACCACTTCAGTTGATCAACTATGTTTTGGGTATCTCAATAATTTCAGCTTTTCATACGCAAACAAACTGCCAGCTGTTAAATAATAGTTAATAGTAGGGGGTTGCTGCTAGCGTACGTTACAATTAAATGGTATTAAATGATCATTAATGTTGCTAACTGCAAGGGAAAATCTATGTCATTGAGAGCTTTTAAAGAAAAACCAAGTGTAATAATTTTCTTTTTACCGCTTTTGCTACTGCTTTTAATTTGTATATCCCATTTTGGCGCAAACTATGTACAAATGCTTTATCAGAAAAAGTTTACGCAATCTCTTATTAGTAAAGCCGAAGAAATCTCCAGTGATATAAGCCAATCCATTTATCAGACAGAAGCCATTAACCCTCGACGCTGTGATGAAGAAACTGTAAATAAATTACGTATCCTTTTAACTAACTACCACTACACGCATGATGTTGGTTTAGTTAAACAAAATAGAATTATATGTTCGGCAAATTGGGGCATTTTAAAAGAGCCTGTTGAACTTAATGTTGATTTTTTTAAGGGCAATACAGGTTTTTATTTTGCGCAAAAAGTTGAGGGGATTTTTCCTATTGATGCCAAATATGATATTGCAAAACGTAACGGTATCGTTGCATTTACAATTCAAGATCCTTTTAAATATTTTGATCAAGCAAATAAGGATTTTTCGTTTAACATAACCTCTATTGATGGTTTGTACGTTTTCCATCAATTTGACTCCGAATTTCAGTTTGATAATGAATTTAACTTACTATCACAAGAAGTTAAAAGCTGTAGTACAAAGTTTGGCTATTGCGCTAGCGTGCTTAATAATCGCCCTGGGTTACTATTTTTTTCCACTTTGACTCTGACTGCAGTACTTTTACTACTTTGCGTTATTAGTTTTTTAATTATTTATTCTTTTATCTCATACATAGAAAGAACAAATTCGATTGAATTTCGATTACGTAATGCAATCGCAGATGAAAGTATTTATTTAGAATATCAGCCAATTTTAGAGGTCCAGAGTAAGCAGATTATTGGTGTAGAATGTTTAATTAGATGGAAAGATGCGGTACATGGGCAAGTCTCACCTGAGTTATTTTTAAGTATTGCTGAGCAGTTAAATTTATATCCGTCGATGGCATTTTCATCTGTACAGCGGGCATTTAAAGAGTTGTCGCCTTTTGTTATAGAAAAAGATGACTTTAGTATTGCGATTAATGTTAACTCCTTTGAAATTCAAAGTTCGGAGTATTTACCGTTTTTAAATGAGCAATGCGAATTATATAAAATAAGCCAAAAACAAATAAAAATTGAGATCACTGAGCGTATAGGACTGCCACTAAATGAGTTGTCACACTTTGCTTTGCAGGCTAAACGTTATGGGTTTACTGTTGCCTTGGACGATTTTGGCACAGGTGTTTCAAATTTAGTTTGGTTAACTGAAATTAACTTCGATATCATAAAAATAGACCGTATTTTTACTCAATCGATTACTGATCCTTTGAAAAAAGATATGCTACTGGCAATAATGGCACTATTCACGAACCTTAATCGTATTGTTATTTTTGAAGGCGTTGAAACGAAAGAACAGTGTGAATTCATTGAAAAGTATAATAAATGCTACCAGGTTCAAGGTTGGTATTTTTATAAAGCGCTGCCTTTAGATGCATTGAAAGAATTAATAGTTTAAATAAAGCGGTATTGCGAAACCGATCATTCACCAGGCTTTACTTGGTTAGAACACTTATGTCTGACTCAAATAATATGCTTTTTAAGTAGTGCTGGTTTTTAGCTAAAGCTGGTGCTTTAAATTTAAAATTGAACCGTAACCATAATCAAATCAAATATAGTATTTAAGTGTTGTAGCGCACAGAGCTGGGGAGCTTTATAAACTAGGCTTTAAATCTCGGCCTTTTACATTAACGTGAGGGGCGAGAACTCTGAGGCAACTATGCAAAATCCAACTCATGATAAAAAAGTAGATGATAAAAAGTCTGCTGAAACACTAAAAAAAGAAGCGGCAAGCAAGCGCGCAGCTTTAGAACCTGACACGAAAAAATCATACAGAAAACCCCAGCAAAAATAATAGAGTCGTTAATTATCTAACCAGTTTTCGCAAAGCATTATTTGAACTTAATTAAGGATTGAGTGGCATTATCGACAGGTAGATTCGATAAATATACAAGGAGCTAGATAATAGATGTTCTCTACTATTTGTGGTTCTTCACTCGTTGGTGAGGGATCATATTCTTGTTGTTTAAGGCTACTGAGAGCGCTATGTCATTAGGGGCTGTTGATCTTTGTGGTACATATATTGATCAGCCCGCATTGGTAGCCACATCATCGTAAATGCTAAAGCGAGCATTGAATGATAATTTCGTGCAAGCTTTTCATACCGTGTGGCTATCTTTCTATATTGCTTAATACGGCCAAATGCATTCTCAACCAAGTGCCGATATTTGTACATGCATCAGTCAATATCTTCATTACCTATTAAACTGTTATCCTTGCGTAGAATAACGGGTGTCGTGTTGTTATCACGAACCAACTTTCTCAGTTTTTTACAATCGTAGCCTTTGTTAGCAACAACGACTTTATTTGTTGAACAATTTGCTACGAGTGACTCTGTGTGAACTATACCATGTGTATTTCCGCACGATAATTCATAGAGAATAGGCAATCCTCTGCTATAACCTAAGTATTAGTTTGTTAATTTATGCTGCATACAACATTGGCTGTATTAATTTCACATTTATATAAATCATTCAGCAAAACATACCCATATTCTTCGTCTTTAATTATTTGAGCTTTGGGAGTAGTAAGCTCAAATCAAGACGATTTGTGCATTTCATTTTCTATGAACATAGAATTTAATACCAACACCGTATTTTAATTCAGTAAAAATTAATAGTCGTACTCACAAAATAGCGGCGGCTTTGCTGACTTTTGCATTTAGAACGAGTAGATCTTGAATATGCTCATCTCTACCATTTTCAAAACGAGGTTAAGCTAAATATCAATATACTCCATTTACAATATTTGAATGAACTCAGGCGCCAGAATTCAATCCGAGAGTTGAGTTTTTATTGCAATATGGTTGCACTGGCGTGGCTATTTTATTCATTAACGAGAGATACAATGAAAATAATTTTAAACAAGCTTGTTATTACTACTTTAGCTGCAACTATAGTGATGTCTAATGATGCTCGGGCTGAAAATAATAATCAAATGTTGAGAAAAGCAGTCGATAAGCAAGCCGAGCGCTTAATGCAGCAGTACCAAATTCCTGGTTTAGCGGTGGGTATAATTGTTGATGGTAAGTCACAGTTTTATAATTATGGTGTTGCGAATAAAGAAAAGAACCAAGCAGTAACACAGAATACACTGTTTGAATTAGGATCGGTCAGTAAAACCTTTGCTGCAACCTTTGCGAGTTATGCTCAAGGCAATGGTACTTTATCATTTGATGACACTGTTGATAAATATCTACCTGAGTTGAAAAATAGCGTTATTGGCAGCACAAAACTTACACAGTTAGCTACCTATACAGCAGGTGGTCTGCCTTTACAGTTCCCTGATAATGTTAAGACTGACGATGATATGATGCAATATTATAAATCTTGGCAGCCAACCTTTGCTGAAAATTCACAACGACTCTATTCAAATCCAAGTATAGGTTTATTTGGCTATGTTTCTGCATTAAGTATGAAAGTTGATTATGCACAGTTTCTGGAAATTAAAATATTTCCGTCGTTAGGCATGTCAAATACGTTTGTTAATGTCCCAGCAAATAAAATGAATGATTATGCATTTGGATATAATGCTTCAGGCGATGCTGTGAGAGTAAATCCCGGTATGCTGGATGCACAAGCATATGGCATTAAGTCTACTAGTGCAGATATGGTGCAATTTATTAAAGCGAATTTAGGGTTAGTCTCTCTCGATGATAAAATCAATACGGCCTTGAAAAGTACTAGGAAGGGCTATTATCAAGCGAGCACTTTCACGCAAGGACTAGCGTGGGAAATGTATCCTTTACCAACTAACTTGGCTGCTCTGTTAGCTGGAAATTCAGTTGAAACCATTACACAACCTCAACCAATCGATATTAATAATTCTCCTCAAGTAGCTTTGCATAATGGCTGGATCAATAAAACAGGTTCAACAAATGGGTTTGGCGCATATATTGTATTTATTCCGGCAAAAAATGCTGGAATTGTTATGTTAGCAAACAAATATTACCCCAACGTAGAACGGGTCAAAGCCGCCTATGCGATTTTAGATTCAGTTATCAGCAGATAACGAAGAATAAAAAACCACTCATTAGTTTAGTGAGTGGTGTTTTTTTATTTATTGAATATGACTTTTTGCCAAATTTTTTTCGCTAGGCATTACTTGAAAGCCGATCATTTCAGCAATCCTTTTTCGCTTTTGCTAGTTTGTCCCAGTAACCCGCTAGTTCGTAATGTTGATATATAGCTGTTTCAAACTCGGGAGTTATTTGCAAGTTATAATCATACTCTGGCGCATCTTTTATTACTTGGCGGTTGAGATCAACACTGATGGTTTTGTCGAGCCAGCATACTTCGCTGATCCACTCTGGTGGCACGAGCACTTTATGTCCACCCCACCAATTACTGGTATCGATGATCAGATAACGCACCGCCCACGTTGTTTCTTCTACTAATAATCCAGATACATGACCAATATCACCATCATTTGCATTAATATGATAGCCAATAACCTCTTTGCAACTTCGTAAATTTGGATCGGCTTTTTTATTATCTTCACTTTTAACATTATGGTGAGTTAGTTGTGCGCTGCGTGCACCTGCTTCTGTATGTGGGAGGTGTTGGTGGTCACGGTACAATAAATAAGGGTAAATACCGCCTCCCCAAAATCCTTCGCCTACCCAATAATAAGGGTAGCCATAATAATCGAGTAAGCTGGCCTCATTTTGCCGTGACACGGGTTTATCGTTATCGATAGTTGGGCTGTTTTTAACTTGTTCTTTACTGATCAACACAGGCAGAATTTTTTCTATCCAGTTTGGTTTTTGAACCGCAATTGGTGAGATCAAAACCTGACGGCTGGATAGCCAAGAACCTGTTTCAACAACAAAATAGCGGATCACCCATGCTAAATCATCGAATAGAAAATATTTTTCTTTACCGATCACACCATCGGTAGCAGCGATAGCGCAATTTTCAAGATCTTTCATGCTACGTAACATAGTAGTTATCCTTTTTAATGGGGTCGACAGTATAAAGTGTTGGCGTGTTTTAGAGCTGATATTGAGGTTGCCAACTAGGCGATGATTTGAATGAACCGCTTTAGTTTTAGCTTATTTGCCGCGGTTGTCTGTGCGCTGCAGTACACAGCCAAATTAGCGAGTTAATTACATGAATGCAGTAATGACCAGTATGAATCGCTGCTTTTTATTATTGACACACAGTTGTTTTGAGTTCGATAACGAACAGAACGTTAGCCTCTTACATAATAAAGTGATGGTAGGTAGTGAAGAATACACTTTACCGCCGATGGTGATCGCTCCACTTAATACTGAGGATATCCTAATGGATAAATACTTTTCAAAAATACTATGTGTTATTGCAATACTGATGGTTTCACAATTAACTGGTTGCTATAAATCCTCAGAAATTGCTGCAGAAAAGCCGCCAAAAAGTACGGTGGCTAACAATGTTTTAGATATCGATGTAACTACAAACGTTAAAATGGCTTTAATGAATGATCCTATTCTCAGAGCATTTAATATCGAAGTCATTACGAATAAAGGCGATGTGCGTTTAATTGGTATTGTTGATAGCCAAAGCCAAATTGACTCAGCAATGTTAATTGCCAAAGGTGCTGAAGGTACGCATGCTATTCATGATGAACTGACTGTGAAAAGGAGTTCGTTATGAAAGGATATCTAATCGTGGGGGTTATAACCGCTGTTTTTGCTGTTACAGCAGTTGCCCAAGAAGATGAACGCGAAGGCGAACACCATATGATGATGGGCAAGATGATGCATGATAAAGAAACATCGCATATGGAACCAAAAATGCGGCAAATGTTTTCGCTAATGCAACAGATCGAAAACGAAAATAATCCACAAAGGTCAACACGCCCTAAAGCGCAGTAGAATAAATCGACTCTGAGCCACTACTTTCAGCGCTAACAGTGTTGAAAATAGCGGCCTTGAGAGATGCACTTTCAATTTTTTATAAAGCGGTCATTTATAAATATAATTATTAGGTGCTAGGGCCGGTTACCTCTCTGGTTGAAGATTGTTTAATTTACAAGCTATTTAATCACCATGCTAGGTTTGTAATCTGATGGGTTAAGTAAAAAATTAAGTAAAACTTCCGCACTTTATTCTGGCTCTCTACCTACATTAATACTGCCTTATCTAAAAACCAAACATACGGATGTAAAAGTAACTGTGAAAGATAAACAGGCTCTAGCCCTTGAAACTAAGGTTAATGGCCTCATACCTTTTACGAGGTCAAAAATTTTAAATGAACAAAGTAACAGGTGTATTTCGAAAAACTTAGGTTAGAAATCTAATAAGTTTGTATTTAAACCGATTATTTTTATAAGGATAAAGTTATGACACAACGTGTAATTGAAATGCCAGACTTAGGCATGGGGACATTCCGCTTAGAAGGAAAAACAGCTTATGAATCTGTAAAAATGGCATTAGAAGTTGGCTTTCGCCATATTGATACCGCACAGATTTATGGCAATGAAGAGCAAGTTGGCCAAGCGATAAAAGACAGCAATATCCCTAGAGACGAGCTATTTATTACCACCAAAGTGTGGAATAACAAACTGAATAAAAGCGATTTTATCGCCAGTGAGAAAGAGTCTCTTAACAAGCTGCAACTCGATTCTGTCGATTTATTGTTGATCCATTGGCCTGCGCCATCAAACGATGAACCAATGAGCGAGTATTTAACTGAGTTATTAACGGCAAAGCAGCTTGGATTAACTAAGCATATTGGTGTATCGAACTTCACTATTGCGAATTTAAAAGAAGCCATGCAAACACTGGACTCACGTGAAATATTCACCAACCAAATAGAAGTACACCCTTATTTAACCAATACCAAGTTACGTGCTTTTTGTCAGCAGCATGACATTCATGTCACCGCCTATATGCCATTTGTGGTAGGTAAAGTGTTAAACGATCATACCATTATTGATATTGCTAAGAAGCATGATGCAAGCCCTGCACAAGTGGTTATTGCATGGGTAAACGCCAAGGGTATGACGACCATTCCGTCATCAACTAAGCGTAAAAATCTTGAAGATAACTTTAATGATAAAGCCGTAAAACTTGATGAAGAAGACATTGCGCGTATTGATGCTCTCGATTGCGGCGACCGTCAAGCAACCCCAAGTTTTGCACCGCAGTGGGATCAAGACACGTTTTAAGCGTGTTCAATATAAAGTGCAGTGAGTCTGCACTTTTTAATGCAAAGGAATAACTATGTTAACCGTTATAGCAATGTTGTCATGTAAAAACGCTGATGCAGCTACGTTACTTAGTGCACTTGATAACTTACAAAAGTTATCGCGCAAAGAAGTAGGGTGTTTGCGCTACGAGCTGGCTGTGAAAAATAATGACACGCAAACAGATTACATTGTAACTGAACAATGGGCTACAAATGAGCACTTTGAAGAGCATAAGTTAGCGCCACATTTTAAAACGTTTGGTGAACAGGCTGGTGCTCTACTTACTCACAGTAATATTGATGTGTATAAAACGATTGGTTAATAATATACCCAAACCACCTCAAGATGCAGAATTCAGCGTTTCACAGGTGCTTAATATCAAGGCGTTACTTTGCAAGAATGGCCGTCCCTTTTAAGAAGTAACAACGCTGAGAGTAAGTGCCTGTGAAACGCCCGAAGGGTTGTTTTAAAAGCGATTTATACTGCGTTATTGATTTTAACAATAGAACCACTATTATTTGCAATCAATGCCTTGCCTAAATCGCTTTTAATTCCAACTGAAACTCGCATCTTGAGGTGGTTTGGGTATATAGGGGCAGTGTTTAAAGCCACGTATTTTATATCGAGCTTAGCATGTTAAGCATGGCTTTAATCACGCCTTAGCAGGTGACAATGAGTGAGTCTTGATAACTTACCTAATGTACTGACCTGCGTTTTTGGGTATATAAAGTTAGGCCATGGTATTTTTCATCGCTCATTGGTTATATCCGCTTTCTTTGTGTTTATGGCATCGGTGGTCAGTTTTACTTTCATGCAATAAATTTTTAAGTTTTTTGACTGTTGATACTAAATCAAGGAGTCAGTTTATTTATTGTCCAAGATTTAATTTCGGCTTGTATTATATCTAACTCGCCTTAGCGTATTTGACTAGTAATCAAAAAAGACCCTATGGATACTGTGAGACTGTTAAATAAAAGTAACAAACCTTAACGTTTTACACACACATCAAAAGGTCGAATATGCACACAATAAATAAAAAAGCATTATCAATTGCCGTAGCATTGGCTTGCTCATTCCCGTTACATGCCCAACAAGCTGCTACGAATAATCCAACGAATACGAATGAAAGCAACACTGCGCAAAAACAAAGTACCTCCTTAGAGGTTATCTCTGTAACAGCAACCAAACGTAAAACAAAGTTAATGGAAACCCCTGTTGCTATTACAGCATTAACGGAGGCTGAGCTCAGGCAAAATGGCGTAAATAGTGTTAAAGATATTGCTAATCTAGTGCCAGGGTTAGATATCTCCACAGCGACGGATCAATCAGCACCTGTTATCTCGATGCGTGGCGTACGCTCTACCAATATTACTGAGCTTGGCGACCCTGCTGTTGGTGTGCATCTTGACGGTATTTATTCGCCAAGAATGCAAGGAGCGCTAGCTCTGATGTATGACATTGAACGAGTTGAGGCATTAAGGGGGCCACAAGGCACATTATTTGGTCGAAACTCTACAGTTGGTAGCATTAATGTTATTTCAGCAAAGCCTGAATTCACTCATTTATATGGCAATGTGAACGTTGAAGCAGGAAAATACAACAGCAAAAATATTGATGGCGTAATTAATATTCCAATTAATGACGAATTTGCAGTACGGTTTTCTGGCAAAGGATTAAAACGAGATTCTTACCTTGAGGGTTACTATGATCCTAACCAATACGACTCAAGACGATTAAGCGACGATATACTCAATGCTCCTGTTATCTCAGAGGATTCTTATCAAGGTATTGGTCAAACAGTCACGCAGCGAGAAAACTGGTGGATAGATGGCGCAGGCACAAATCCAGAGGCGCAAAAAGTTCGCCAATTAACCCCCGCAGAAAAAGACGACTTTTATAACAACGCTGATGAATACTCTTTTAGAATTAGTACGCTTTGGGAGCCGTTAGATGGTGGCTTTTCAAATCATACCGTTTTTCAAAAGTACGTTAATAACAGCAATAACAATCTCGATTTAGTTAACTGCGATAAAATTCGTGGTAGAAGTGAAGAGCTGGGCGGCGATTGCAAAAACTTTTTACCCAGTGATAATACATATCAAGCTGTTGTGAATGTGCCTGGTAAGCTTAATTTAGATATCACCTATCTTAGAAATACCCTTAACTACGATATAAATGATGAATATTCGCTTGTGTGGCTACTTGGCTATGAGGATATGGAACGCTCTTCAGCACAAGATAGCGAAGTCGGCCTCGATCCTTGGGATGGGGCAACGTACTTTTTAGATGGCACTGGTGCTGAATCTTTTTCTACAGAAGTGCAATTACAATCTGACGAATACGGCGATTTTATTTGGATTGTTGGTGCTAACTATTTCCACGAAAAAACCACGACCTTAGGTTATTACGATAACCCAATGGACGATAAAGCCTTTTGGGAACAACCTGATCGCTCTACAGACGCATTCGCTTTGTTTGGCCAAGGTACATACAATTTAACTGAAAAATTACACCTAACACTTGGCTATCGTTTTAGTGATGAAACGAAAGAAGATAAAGGCGGAAAAACCTATCGCTGTTCTAATGCTGATGGCTGCGCCGTAGGTTGGTTAAATAGAACGGATCTAAATAATTTACCAGTTGATTACTACCAAGATCCTTCAATTTATGCGTCATACTTTGCAAACGATAATAAAGGAAGTTGGCAGCATCATGACTTTCGTGTTGGTTTAGACTACGACATTTCACCTGAAACGATGGTTTATACCTACCTTGCCAGTGGTTTTAAAGCTGGTGGAATTGGTGATGTATATGAAGTCGTAAATGATAGAACGGGCGACGTAACACGCTTTGAAACTAAGTTCGATCCAGAAGAAGTACTTACATGGGAGCTTGGCGCTAAATCGAGCTTTTTTGATAATTCATTAAACTTAAAAGCCGCGTTTTTCTACACAGATTACACCGACATGCAATACGCATCAGTGGGCTCAATCGGTAATGTAGAACGTTTATCTGTGGTAGAAGATGAAGATGGCTCTCCCGTTTTAGATAGCAATGGCGAGCCGGTACTTGATTTTCAAAACAAGCCTATGATTGCTTATTACACACAAAATGTTCCTAGTTCAACAATCAAAGGTATTGAGCTTGAGTTTGATTGGAAGCCTTACCCAAGCGGGCGTATCACCGGTTATGTAACCTGGACTGATGCTAAAGTGACGGACGATTGGAATACTAAATGGGATTACGATGCTGAGTATCTTTTTGATATTTCTTATGAGGAATCAAAAAATCCTGAAAATACACTGCTATCAACCAACCTTAAAGGCAATAACCTAGCGATGACGCCTAAGTTCACGGCGAACATCAGCTACACACATACATTTGATTTAGGTGAATATGGTTTTATCCATAGTTGGCTTAATGCGAGCTGGAAAGATGAATCGTACTCAACAGTATGGAATGTTGATAAACACTTAGATGATATGGACTTTAGCGTGTCGGACGAGGCGACAAAATACATTGATGATAGCCGAGATGCATTTGCAGTCTATAACGCGTCAATTAAATATGAGCCGCAAGGACAAAGCTGGTACGCAGAAGTATTCGTTAATAATGCCTCTGATGAAACTATTCAATATTGGAATAATACTAGCAAAGGAATTCCAAAAGGCAGCTTTGGCATGCCAAGGTATTACGGTGTAAGAGCTGGTTTTTCATTCTAGATAACCTAACCACAATTAAACTTCCCACAGTCAATATACCACTGTGGGAGGTGTACAATTGAAATAAGGATCAATAATGAAAACTAAGCTTATTAGCTCGTTAGTTGCAGGTTGTGTGTTTATCTCACCTTTTACATATGCCAATTATTTTAAAGATAATTTTTCATGGGGTTACGATAATACCATTTGGAATGCGCGAAGTGGCGACAATGGCTCGCCTTTTGGCTGTGAATTTTCCCCTGCAATGATTAACCCAAGCCAACAGGGGATCACGCTTTCATTATCGCAAGGCGCATGTGCCGAGCTGCAAAGTAATAATTTTTATGGCTTTGGCAAAGTGCAAGGCAGTGTTAAGTCAGGAAATACACAAGGCACTGTGTCTTCCATTTTTACTTACACATCGTGGTGGGATTCACCCGGCAGAGCATGGCAAGAGATAGATATTGAGCTTTTACCCTCTCTTGGAAACGTTGTTCATACCAATGTGATTTACCAGCCGCAAGGCGGCACTTATCAAAGCTGGGAAAAGGACATCGACTTAAGTCAGTTTGGGCTTGATTACAGAGAAAACTTATTAACTATTGGCTTTGATTGGTCTAGCAACTCGATTCGTTGGTACCTATACGACGCTCAAGGAAATGAGCAAACATTAAGAGTGCTCTACAAAGACAATGGCGATGGTCATTTAGCTGAAAATGAAATTCCCGCGTATGCATGGCCGATGGATAATACAAAAATAATGATTAACCAATGGAATGGTGATAACTCAACCGAAGGCTATTACTTCCCTGGTCAATACTATGGCAGCCCTTCGTGGGCGTACTATGATTTTATTGAGTACATTCCCCAATAAAATTAAGAAGTTTGTATCTATAAATAGAATTTAATCTCGAAGGTTTTTAATGTCTCAAATCAAATATTCTAAATTATTATTTTGCTTACTGCCCGTAGTTGGGGCGCTTACTTGTCAATATTCATTCAGTGCAGAGCGTGAGCAAGTCAACTGGCCTTATGTAAACACTAAACTTAAACGCGATCCCGCTGTAGAAGCGCAAATTGAACAACTACTGGCAAAGATGACCATAGAGCAAAAAGTGGCGCAAATGATTCAGCCCGAAATTGGTTATTTAAGTGTTGAACAAATGCGTAAATATGGGTTTGGTTCATACCTAAATGGCGGCAATACAGCCCCCTATGGCGACAAACGCGCTGATCAGGCCACATGGTTAAAATATGCCGATGAAATGTACCTAGCATCAATAGACTCAACGAAAGACGGTATTGCAATACCGACTATTTGGGGTACTGATGCCATGCATGGACATAGCAATGTGTATGGCGCTACGTTATTTCCGCACAATATTGGCTTAGGAGCTGCGCATGATGTCGACTTAATTAAGCGCATAGGCCAAGCAACAGCGAAAGAAGTCTCAGCCACTGGGATTGAATGGAGTTTTGCTCCTACTGTCGCTGTAGTCAGAGATGATCGCTGGGGCAGAACCTATGAAAGTTACTCAGAAGATCCTGAATTAGTTAGGCTGTATGCAGGTAGTATGGTGACAGGTATTCAAGGTGATATAGGCGCTGACTTTTTAAAAGGCAGTAACCGTATTGCAACCGCAAAACATTTTGTGGGCGATGGTGGTACAGAGCGAGGCGTTGATCGCGGAAATACGCTTATCGATGAAAAAGGATTAAGAGATATTCACAGCGCAGGTTATTTTTCGGCTATTAATGAAGGTGTGCAATCAGTGATGGCATCATTTAATAGTTGGAATGGCAAACGTGTACATGGTGATAAACATTTATTAACGGATGTACTTAAAAACCAACTTGGTTTTGATGGGTTTGTAGTCAGTGATTGGAATGCTCACAAGTTTGTAGAAGGCTGCGATTTAGAGCAATGTGCGCAAGCAATTAACGCGGGCGTTGATGTGATCATGGTGCCAGAGCATTTTGAAGCGTTTTATCATAATACTGTTAAGCAAGTGAAAGACGGTGTAATCGCAGAATCAAGAATTAACGATGCCGTTAGGCGCTTTTTAAGGGCTAAAATCCGCTGGGGTGTGTTTTCGAAGAGCAAACCATCAGCGCGACCTGAATCACAACACCCGCAGTGGTTAGGTGCTAATGAGCATCGCATTTTGGCAAGAGAAGCGGTTCGTAAGTCACTCGTTCTGTTAAAAAACAACGAAAACGTGCTGCCAATCAAAGCGAGTAGCCGCATCTTAGTTGCCGGCAAAGGCGCGAATGCAATTAATATGCAAGCGGGTGGCTGGAGCGTTTCTTGGCAGGGCACAGACAATACCAATAGTGACTTTCCAAATGCGACCTCTATTTATGCGGGTTTACAGTCGCAAGTAACAAAAGCGGGTGGTGAGATCACTTTGAGCGAGTCTGGTGAGTATAAAACCAAGCCAGATGTAGCCATTGTTGTTATTGGTGAAGAACCTTATGCAGAATGGTTTGGTGATATAGAAATGCTTGAGTTTCAGCATGAAACCAAACACGCACTTGCACTGTTGAAAAAGCTTAAGGCAGACAATATTCCGGTAGTAACGGTATTCTTAAGCGGCCGCCCGTTGTGGGTTAATAAAGAGCTCAATGCATCGGATGCCTTTGTTGCTGCTTGGCTACCAGGCTCTGAAGGTGAGGGCGTTGCAGATGTACTATTAACTAATAGCGAAGGTAAAGCCCAGTTTGATTTCAGCGGTAAGTTGAGTTTTTCATGGCCTAAATATGATGACCAATTTACGTTAAACTTAAACGATGCTGACTATGACCCATTATTTGCTTATGGCTATGGCTTAACTTATCAGGACAACATAAATGTGCCTGTTTTGAGTGAGAAAACCAGTCCTAAAAAAATTGTTAATAGTGACTCACATCCGCTGTTTGTAAGAAACTTAGCCAAAAATATGACTTGGCAACTGGCAGATACAAGCACAGAAAAGGTGTTAGCCAGCGGTGCATCAGCAACCAGTGGCGATAAACAGAGTTTACTTATGCAATCAGTCAATTTATCTTATCAAGAAGATGGCCGTGGCTTTAATTGGCGCGCACAAGCTGCTGTTAGCTTGAGTTACCTAGAGCCTAAACAGCTAGATAGTAAATTTAGTGCAGGTTACCTTGAATTAAAAATGCGCATAGATAAAGCTCCTGAACAAGGAGCAAACTTGCAAGTCATGTGTAGCGAAAATCATTGCTTAAGGAATATTGATTTTTCATCGTTTTCACAATTAATGACAGACAAAAGTTGGCATACTCTAGCAATCTCTTTGCACTGTGGTGATAGCGGACTTGCTGAGCAAAAAATAACAGACGCGCTGCGCATTACCAGTCAAAATTTAAGTTTAGCAATTGCTGATGTGGTGTTGACTATAAAACCGAGTAATTACTCATTATCATTAACGTGTGCAAAGTAATACCCTATGGCTGTTGATTAACGTTTATTAATCAACAGCCTATAACATTGGATTTAATAATGTGAATAGTAATAACCCTAGAAGTCAGTTGTTCTGGTTATTCCAAAGTTGTGGTTGGATTGTCTATGCAATGCTGACCGAATTAATGATAAAAATACCAAGCGAAGAGCCATGGACAATACATATACCGCATTTAATTATTGATGTAGCGTGTGGCTTTTTGATCACTTTAACGTTAAGACGATTTTACAACTGTTTTAGTCAGCAAGAGCTCAAAGTTAAAGTCGCGTTACGTATTATGCTGCTTCTAATTGCAACATTACTCTGGACGCAAATTAAATGGATTTCCTTGCAGTGGTTATATGGTAACTGGTGGCTTTCAATGTCATGGTTTGACTTTGGTACATGGACGTCAGCCTCGTTAACCATGCTTTCAACATGGACTGCCTTTTATTACGGGATTAAAATTTATTTAGATAATCTTGAGCAAACTCAAAAGGCCGCAGAAGCTACCCATTTAGCGAAAGAGTCACAGCTAAAAATGCTTCGATATCAGCTTAACCCGCATTTTATGTTCAATAGTATTAACGCCATTTGCACGTTAATATTGAAAAAAGAAAGCTTGCAGGCAGTAAACATGCTTGAAAAACTATGTGACTTATTGCGCCATAGTTTATATACCGACCCACTTGAAAAAGTAGCTATCAAAGAAGAAATCGCAATGTTAAGAACCTACTTAGATATAGAGCAATGCCGATTTGCTGACAAGCTAGAGGTTAATATTAGCGTTGATGAACCATGCAACGATTTATTAATACCTTCTTTATTAATTCAACCATTGGTAGAAAACGCGTTAAAACATGGTATGCGAGCAGATCAAAAAATGGTGATCACAATTAATGTTGAAAAAACAAAATCCGCATTGCTCATTAAAGTTGCTGATACTGGTAAAGGCTTTGATGATAATAAAAAAACCAAAAGAGGCATCGGCTTGGCTAATTGTGAGCAACGCTTAAAATTAATATATGGTAATAGTCACCGAATTGAAAAAGGCAATGCGACTACCGGTGGTGCGTGGTTTTGTATTTCTCTTCCAATTAATGGTTTGCAATCATGATTCAATTAAAAACGTTACTCGTTGATGACGAATACAGTGCTATTGAAGGTTTGCGTATTCGCTTAGAAGCCTTTGCTGAAATTGAAGTGATTGGCAGTGCACAAAGTGTTGATGAAGCAATTAAAGTACTTAACGAATATGATGTAGATTTAGTGTTTCTAGATATAGAAATGCCAACAAAGTCAGGTTTTGAATTAATTAAACATTTTCAACCAGAGAGCTGCCCTGCGGTTATCTTTGTTACGGCATTTCATCAACATGCTGTTAAAGCTTTTGAGGTGAGGGCGCTGGATTATTTACTTAAGCCCGTTAAGTTAGCTCGCCTTGCAGAAGCCATTGAAAGAGTTATTAAAACCCAAAAGCTAAACAGAAAAACCGAACTTATTGAAGTGCACCAATCGCTGGTGATCAATGAATCCCAACCACTAGAAGTGGCGGGTAATTCTGACTATAAGTTTGAAGCTGAGAATTTAGTTATTCAAGATGCTAAAAACCCAATTCAAATTATTCCGTTTAAAGATATTTTATGGATTGATGCGGCGGGGGATTATATGTGTGTACACACACCTGCTGAAACACACGTAATGCGTGCGCGTTTAAAAGAGCTTGAAAAAAACACCTTGCCTGAAGATTTCCTGCGAATACATAAATCAACGATTGTAAATTTAAGCCATATAAAGCAACTTAATCCACTTAGAAACTCTGAATACACGGCTGTATTACAAAGTGGTAAAACACTTAAAGTCAGTCGTACCTATAGTAAAAATTTAAAGAGTTTGTTCAAATAATAAATATTGAGAGTAGTAAACTATAGCTGCAACAGTTTGTATAATAGGCATTTGTTATGCTATCTCAGGTCATAAATTATAAGGACTTTAAATTTCTATGGCAAAACCTCAGCTTTTTTGGATTATTTTAATATTATTGATTACCTGTTTTATGCCTTGCGGTTTTTTCATCTGGTATGAAAGTGTGGATCCCGCATTTATCCCTAATGCTAATTACAATTTTATTTTAAAATGGGTTTTACCCTCGCTGACAGTGCTGACGATTGGTTACCTTTTTAGTCAGTATAAGAATTTTGCTCAAGTGAAGGAAAGCTTAGATGAGCATTTTATTGCTGAGGGACGTTTAGTTAAGTATTTTACGCTGCTTTTTAGTCCCGTGTTTATTTACTTTTACTTTTGGACATTCATTAATATCCCAATACAGTTATGGGCAAATTATCAATTGGCTGAGTATTGGTCGCAAGAATATTTATTAGTTGAGGCAACAACATGTAGTAGTGACTATGAGCCGCACTGCGTAGAATTAAAGTTTTCCGATTTAGCAAGTGAAGAAACACATTCAATAAGATGGTATTTAGATAAAGCTGAATTATTAACGCTCAAGAATAAAAGAGTAAATCTGGTCGGTGAAAAAAGTTATTTTGGTTATATTATCAATACAATACAGTGGTGATCAAAGCTTTAAAAGGCATTATTGTGATTTGTGGTGGTTATAAAAAGGCCTAAACTACCCCTGCCATTTTGCAGGGGTAGTATAAATTGGTTAACCGCGATTATGCTCGCGAGCGTAATCAATATTGGGCCCTTTAGGGACGATTTGCGTTGGGTTGATCATGGTATGACTAAAATAATAATGTCGTTTGATATGATAAAAATCAACGGTTTCTTTAACGCCAGCAACTTGATAAAGCTCACGTAAGTATTCACTCAGTGCCGGGTAATTTTCGATAGTACGCAGATTACATTTAAAATGCCCAACATACACACTGTCAAAGCGTATTAGCGTGGTAAATAATCGCCAATCTGCTTCGGTTAGGGTGTTGCCCACCAAATAGCGCTGCTTGAGTAAAATACTTTCGACTTTGTCTAATGCAGTGAATAAGTCATTAAATGCCTCTTCATAGGCTTTTTGAGTGGTCGCAAACCCAGTACGATACACGCCATTATTAATGTTGTTGTACACCAGCTCATTAATTGCATCGATTTCAGCGTGCAAGTTATTTGGGTAAAAGTCTAGTTTATTGCCAGTTAAATCATTGAAGGCGCTGTTAAACATGCGAATGATTTCAGCAGATTCATTACTGACTATTTTATTTTGCTGTTTATCCCAAAGCACAGGCACAGTTACTCTTCCGGAATAATCTGCTTTATTTTCGGTGTATATTTGATGCATAAATTGCTTATCAAAAAGTGCATCTCCAGTGCTGTGGTTGTTTTTATCAAACGTCCAACCGTTATCTAACATATCTGGGCTAACCACAGAGACATCAATATAGTCTTCAAGGCCTTTTAATTTTCTAAAAATCAAGGTGCGGTGCGCCCATGGGCAGGCTAATGAAACATATAAATGATAACGGCCTTTCTGTGCCTTAAAGCCCGCCTCACCAGTTGGGCCTGCGCTGCCATCTTTGGTTATCCAGTTACGTAATTGTGCAGACTCGCGTTTAAACTCACCATCGCTTTTATCGGTGTCGTACCATTTATCTTGCCATTTACCGTTGACTAGTAATCCCATAATTGACTCCTATATCGTGTTTTAAAAGCTACCAAATTTACCGCTTTGGTAATCACTAATTGCTTCTCGTAATTGAGCTTGCGTATTCATCACAAACGGCCCCATGTGAGCAATAGGTTCATTAAGCGGATCACCGGCTAAAATAAGTACCCCAGCGCCGCTTTGCGAGCTAAATTTAATATCACTACCGGACTCTAAAATAAGTAGGCTGCCAGCCATTACTGGACCACCTTGTTCGGTGTTGATAGAGCCGGTATGAATATAAATCATCACCTTGCTTTGTATCAGAGGTGGGTGGGCAAACTCAGTGCCTACAGGTAATGTTACATCTGCTAGCATGCCATTGGCTGCTAGTTCTTGTAGGCTTGAAACCTGAGTTTGCTGGTCAAATTGCCAACTGCCAGCCAGTGCTTTTAGTTCAACACCTTGACTATTTTTATGATCAGGTGCAGAGTGCTCAGTAGTATCTTGATATTTCGGTGCTCTGAGCTTTTCAGTGCTTGGCATATTGAGCCAAATTTGAAAGCCATGCATCCCCTCAATCGCATCGGCAAGTGGCATTTCGCTATGGATAACGCCAAAGCCGGTACTCATCCATTGCACGTCACCTGCGCGAATAGCTTTTTTATTGCCCATTTGATCTTGGTGTTCAAAGCCGCCTTTAATAATGTAGGTAAAGGTTTCGATACCACGATGCGGGTGGGCAGGAAACCCACCCATAAAGTCACTGTGATCGTCGGATTTTAATTCGTCGATCATTAAAAAAGGATCTAAATGCTTACCATCAAAGCCTGGTATCCGGCTAATATTTACGCCATCACCATCTTGGGTTGCATGGCTATTGAGTTGCTTTATTACTTTCATTGCTTTGCTCCGAATCTTGTATGGTATTATTTAAACACAATAAAATTAAACAACCATGGGTATAAATAGCACTATTCATTCGTTTTAACAGAACGTTCTGATCTTTGTTTTTTCGTTAGGTTATCCGCTACAAAAGCCCCGCGATTGCCAGACTGATGTGCAGGTCCCACGGTGCTATCAACCATGGTTTGCTGTTCGGTGCTGGCATTAATTGCAGCGCCAAAAATAATAATATAGGCGCTGATATACAACCACATCAACATGATCACGACCCCGGCTAAAGAACCATAGGTCTCATTGTATGAAGCAAACTGTGACACATAATATGAAAACCCTAATGATGCGATGATCCAAAGCCCAGTAGCCATTACTGAACCAGTTGTAACCCAACGCCACTTTGCCGCTTTTCTATGGGGTGCATAACGATATACAAAAGCTAAAGCAAAATGAAAAGTCGCTGCTAGTAACAGCCAAGTGAGTAATTTGATCACCGTATCGATACTGTTTTCTAGACCAACAATATTAAGTGCGATAGGCAATATACCAATGATTAATAATGCGATTACGGCGACCAATATAGCGCCAATAGAGAATAGAAAGCGCACTAAAAGCGCTTTGAAAAACTGCCTTTTGGTTTGCTCATGGTAGGTAATATTGCAGGCTGTGATCAGTGCTTGGCAGCCCTTACTGCTACTCCATGTGGTTAATAACAACGTGCTTATTGCACTAACACTTAACACTTTTTGTGATTGTTGGGTAACTTCAGATACCTGTTGTAGAACGATTTCTCGGCTGCTTGGTGGCAATAAAGTAATAAACTTACTAATCTGTTCACTAACATCCGCCGTAGAGGCGAAATAAGCATACAGCGAAACACAGGCTGCCAGTGCTGGAAAAATAGCGAGTAATGCGTAAAAGGCGACACCAGCGGCAACAAAGGATAAGTTATCTTGCGACATACTTTGATATACCCGCTTGCTGATATCCCACCAGCCCAGCAAGGGGATCTCGGTTGGTTTATCTGCTGTGTAGCCACGTGGTTTATGTGCCATATTTTATTCCTTGCTGGTGGTTATTAGTCACTATTTATTAGAAGTTAGGGTGCAAGGTGCTTGCCAGCTTAAGTTGGCGTTTAATTTGCTTCTACAGAATTAATGGTTTCATCAATAAAGAGCGCATGAGTTACATATGGAAATAATGAATAGTATTAATAATCAAATTATTAGCGCATTAAAAATACAAACAACGAGTACCAATGCGGATCCTTTAGCGCCAGTATCTTGGCAAGGTATAAACTCACAAATTGCGCATTTTTTACAAAGTGCTTGGCAAATGTTACCCGCTCTCACTTTAGGTATAGCAGCAATAATCGTGTGCTATTTTTTAGCAAAGCCTGTGTCTTATTTATTAGTGAAACCTATTGGCTATGTAAGTGATAGGCGGTTATTGCATGTTGTTGCTCGTCGCTTTATTAGTACTGTGATCATTTTGTTTGGAGTTTATTTATTTTTACGCTTAGCAGGCTTAAGTGAATTTGCCGTGGCGATAATGAGCGGAACTGGATTAGTCGGGCTAATCTTAGGTTTTGCATTTCGTGATATTGCAGAGAACTTTATATCGAGCATGCTATTAAGTGTGCAACGTCCTTTTCGTATTGATGATGTTATTGAAGTCGATGGCTGCTTAGGGGTAGTAAAAAAGGTCACTGCGCGGGCGACCACATTAGTTGATTTTGATGGTAATCATATTCAAATACCTAATGCGACTGTTTATAAAAATGTGATTAAAAACCTTACTGCTAATCCGAAAATGCGCGGTCACTATAAAATAGGCATAGGTTACGATAACGATATACGTAACACTCAGCAGTTAGCGCTGAGTTTAATGGATAAACAAGCTGCTGTGCTAAAAGATCCGGCTCCACAGGTGTTACTTGATGAATTAGGCTCAGCCACTATCAATCTCAGTATTTACTTTTGGGTTAATAGTGAGCAAAACAGCCCGGTTAAGGTAGCGTCGCAATTGATGCGTGAAATGGTTAATAGCTTTAACGCGCATGGTATTAGTATGCCTGATGATGCTCGTGAACGGATTATTTTAAATGCACCAAGTGAGCAAGCACAAAAGACTCCGGAACAACCCACTACGCAAGATCAAAAAGTCAAACCGATTGCGCATCTGGATGCTGGTATTGATGATGTGAGCAGTGATGCTGATGAAATTCGTGAACAAGCTGAGCGCTCTCGCGATCCCGAGCAGGGTAACAATATTATTTAACTTGCTCTTTAAATAATATACTTAGTTTAATGGCTGTGGGTTCGGCAATTTTATTTAGCAAAGACTGAGGTATCGCTCGAGGAGAAAGTTTTACTGAAGATAGTTCATGTATGGATTGGTTATGTTTTTACCATCAATCTACTGTTGCTTTGTTATTACTGTCGCTTATCTTCCTCTAGACGATTAATTACCACAAAGTGGTTCACTGTTTTTGTGGGCTGCTCGCCGATAGCGTATACTGTTGTGCTTGTAATTTTGACTTATCTATTTTGTGCTAACGGATCAGTTTAAATTTCACCGTCTTCTTACTCCTTTCTAAAATGATATTAAATAAATGAATGATATAACAGTAGCAACTCATAACGGTAATTTTCATGCGGATGATGTGTTTAGTATCGCCGCACTTAGGCATATTCTTCCTACTTTTAAACTTATACGTACCCGTGATTTAGAATTAATCGCGCAAGCTGACATAGTGATTGATGTTGGCGGCGAATATGACCCAGCTGCTGGACGTTTTGATCATCACCAACGTGGCGGTGCCGGTGAGCGTGAAAATGGCATCCCATACTCATCATTTGGTTTAATTTGGCAAAAATATGGTTTAGAGCTGTGTCAGGGTGACCAAGATGTTGCGCATGCAGTTGATGCCGGTTTGGTATCGACCATTGATGCGATTGATTGCGGTCATGTTGAAGGTGTATCGAAAGGGATCAGTCTTAGCCAAACAATTTCAATGTTTAACCCAACATGGCAAGAGGAAAGTGACTTTGATCGTTGTTTTGATGAGGCGGTTGAATTTGCATCGCGTGTTTTAACACGTTTTATTGCAGCAGCCAGTGGCGGCATTAATGCTAAAGCAATCGTCGCTAAAGCGATTGATAACGCAGATGATGCAAGAGTGATTGTATTAGAGCAATATACGCCGTGGAAAAAAACCGTGCATGCTTTATCGCAAGAAGCGTTATACATGGTTTATCCATCGCATTCAGGCAAATGGATTTTGCAAACGGTGCCTGTTGAACCGGGTTCATTTGAAGACAGAAAGTCACTACCAAAAGCATGGGCTGGTTTATCAGATGCTGCATTTCAAGCGCAAACGGGCATTGATGACGCAATGTTTTGCCACAATGGCTTGTTTATCGCTGGCGCAGAATCATTTGCAAGTACCATGAAACTTGCTGCTATGGCGTTGCAAGACGAATAAAACGAAGTCACGGTTATTAAAAAGGGGGGGTAAGCGCTGTACTGGCTTCCCCCCTTTTTGTATTAGTGCCTAAAGTTTTCTAGCAACGCTGGAATACCTGGCAGCATGCCCACCATGGCCATAACACTGGTCAATAATACAAACATAAACAGCGGAATGATCCAGCGACTCATATGGGTCAGCTCAGAGCTGCGCTCTTTACAGCCAATTAAGCCTAAGTTATCGAGCAGCATGGTCAGTGACCAGCCAAACGCTGGGTTTACTAACGTTGAAGCAAATACCACAATAGCTGCTGATTGCGTGGTTTTACCTTCGCGAGTCATTTCCATACCTGCCTCAAGCAGTGGGATAAATACACCCACTATTAACGCCACACACAGTACCGGTTGCCAAATGGCGAGATCCATTGGATAACCCCATATACCTGCAATTACACAAAAAAGTGCGGTTAAAATTGCACCAGCTGGAATAGGGCGCTTAGCAATCGCGGCAGGCACAATATACGTGCCCCATGATGAGGTGAAGTTAGACCCACCTAAAATAGAGCCAAAGGTTTGCCTAACTGATGCACTGAGCATAGTATCGTCAATGTTCATTTGCACTTTTTCAGTGCGTTTTGGGTAGCTGATCTTTTGGAATACTTGATGGCCTAAAAAGTCTGGCGACCACATGGCCACTGCCAGTATGGCAAAGGGCAATACGACTACAAAGCTTTCAAGAGTCGGCAAACCTAACATCCAACCGGTGTTTTCACCCCACCAATACATAGGGTTCATATTTGGTAACCCAGGGGCGGTTTTAAATTCAAACGGCGCACCTAAGGCAAAGGCCGTTAAACCACCAATAAGGCAGCTGAGCGGCACAGCTAACCAACGTTTTTTAAAATGTTCGAGTAGCGCGTACAGTAAAATAGTGGCCAAAATAACGATGAAGGCAATGTGGGTCATTTGAATTTGTTCAGCCCATGCAAACAGTTTCTTTACTTGCGATATAGTGCCTATGAATCCTAAGTAAAGTAATAATCCGCCGCACACCCCTTTACTGGTTAGTCGTGCCAACAAACTGCCGCCTTTACTGATGGCAAGCAGTAACCCTAAGGCGCCAATGAGTAGCCCGAATGCCATTGGGTGTCCGCCTGCTGCAACAACAATGGGAATTAATGGAATGAGTGGTCCGTGGGTTCCCGCTAAGTTAGCAGTGGGTAAAATAAAACCTGAAAACAAGATGATAAAAATAGCCACTATGAGTAACTCATAGCGTACGTTTTCTAACACAAAGGCGTCACTTAAACCAAGCGGTGCGGCAAAGGTGGCGGCAATAGCGCCTACCATAACAACTTTACCAATTGTCCCTGCCATAGCGGGAATCGTGTCTTCAAATTCGAAGCGGTAATCCCGAAAAGGCAAGTTAGGACGCCAGCGCTTTGGCTGCATAATTTGCAGTTCATGCTCGAGATAATCGTCTCGACTGGCAAACTCAGAGCTTGGTTTATGAAGATTTTTATAGCTATCGGAAACGGTTTGAGTATCGCTTACCTGCTCAGCTTGGGATGACGTGTCATCTTTTGGCGTGGTTGTCATGAATTCTCCTGCAACATTGTTGCTAACTCAAAATAAAAAAACAGCTTGTATAAAGCAATGAATATTGAATCGATAGAATAAAGTAGAGGTTTATCAATTACGATTAGGCAAAGGTCGAGCATGACGGATTAAAGTAGCTTGGCGCAGGTATAGCCAGCAGAGAAGAAAATATTCAAAAGTTAATTTCTATTGTTAATAATCAATACCTTATTTTCATATTTGTTGTTTATTGCTTTGAAAAAGCCAGTTATACGGCATGTATTAATGAATTACTGGGTTCTAAGTCTTTAGTCTAATGGCTAGGAGCTCACTCAAAGCTAAGCTCTGTTTTATTCTGTATAGCCGCCAGGGCGACTGTCTTGCATTAATAGATCTAGTTTTCTTTGTGCTTTTTTATAGTTATCTAAATCGATTACTTCAATCATTTCGCATTCGTCTCTTACCATTTCGGTGATAAGGCTAGGATAGTGGCGGCAATCTTCAGGGCGGTCTAAATAAATACTGCAGGTATATTTATTTGCGGCGAGGGGATTTATTTTTGGGGCTATTTCAAGAAAAGGGCATTGGCTTAGTTTTACTCCCGATTGTGGGTCGTGCCATATTTGGTTATTTTTAACGAACTCAAAGATTTCGGGGTTAAATATCTCCCATAGATCAATCTCTTCTTGCGTGGCGCTCAGATCGCCACCACCGTATTTAATACAGCATTTACCACATTGATTACATTCTTTCATGGTTCGCTAATTTGTAAGATGGACTAATTCTAGTGTAACACCGATTTTTTTAGTGCAGCTGTGTTTTTGCAGGGGTAATTTGTCAGATGCTATTTTATTTACAACAAGGTCAATTTTGTTCAATACATGGCTTATTGCAACAACAGATAATAAACGCCACTTTAAATAACCTAAGTATACGTTATGACTTTATCAGTGATCATCTCAATGGCACTATTTGCCTTGGCGGCGTCTATATCACCCGGGCCAGTTAACCTTGTTTCGTTAAGTAGTAGTGCGCGATATGGGGCAAAAAAAGGCTTAATATTTGTGACTGGTGCTACCTTTGGTTTCATTGCATTATTTTTGTTTATTGGTTTTAGTTTGCATTATCTCATTGCGCAATTAGCCTGGATCACTGGTGTATTACAGTGGCTCGGTATCGCTTTTTTACTTTATCTCAGTTATCAATTATTTATAGATGATGGCGGCCTTACAGCTGACGCTAAGCAAAATGCCCCTACCTTTATGACAGGTGTGATCATGCAATGGCTTAACCCTAAAGCGTGGTTGGCTTCTTTATCAGGCATTGCAGCATATAGTCCAGGGGCGCAAGGATTTGAACTGGTTACTTTTGCAAGTTTATATTTACCTATTTGTTGGTTATCACTTGGCTGTTGGGTTTGGCTAGGTATACGGCTCGGGCAGCATTTTCAAAGCCCAGCTAAAATGCGAGTGATGAATAAAATTCTTGCACTATTACTGGCTGGCAGCTGCTTTTTATTATTGATTTAGTGGTTTTAATTTACAGTGATAAAGTACGGCGATATTGCTCGGGAGTTGCCGCTACGCGTTGTTTAAAGACCCGCTGAAAATGCGCTTGATCACTAAAGCCTGCACTGTGAGCGATACTTGCTATTGGCTGGCCTTGTTTTAGTGCTTGCTGACCTAATTGAATACGACGATTTAACCGATAAGCGTGCGGAGTCATATTAAAATGACGTTTAAAAGCGCGCACTAAATAACTGCTGCTAAAGCCAAAAAGTGTACTGATTGTGTTAATTGATTGGTCTTCAAAACAGTGCTCATTCAGGTAGTTCGCTATTTGATATAGCTTATTTTCAGGTAATAACGTTTGCTCGTGTAATGGCTCAACGCAATCAAGGTACGTAAATAATTGTACGAAGTAACTACTTAGCAACGTGCGCTTTTGTGCTGCGGTAAACGTATTTGTCATTAGGTTTTGGCACAAGATAACAAAGTCCTGATAAAGCTGTGGTAGTAGCACTGTATCCAAGCGACTTCCTTGCCAGTTTTGTTGCTTTGTGACGCCAGACTCGAACAATAACGCCGCTAACCAATTTTTATCTATATGCATCATGTAATAAGCCCACGCTGAGTTTTGCTTTGGATTACAGGCGTGAACTTCATCAGGGTTCATTAATACTAAATTACCATGTGTTACTTGATGTAGACGATCTTCACAAATGAATTCACTTTGCCCCGCTAAAATTGCGCCAATTGACCATTGCTGGTGGGAGTGGGGAGCATAAGTGACTTTGCGGCCATCTAATACTTGGCGCAGCTCTACAAATGGTAACTCGGGGTCGCGCCAAAAAATAGGGTGTGTTGTTGGGAGCATACTATTTTCCACAATTGAAAACCTATTTCCAGTATACCCCTAGTTGTAGTGTATAAATCTACCCTCAGACTAAATTATTCACCAAAAAAATCAGTGAGTAACTGCGTCACTTAGCTGCATGCAATTGTGTGCTGAGCGGGTGTGTTTTTTTAGGTATCACTATTGGTCTGTATGCACCCGTTAGAGCATAACGCAGATACTTAATTTTGGTATTTCCAGTACGGCGGATTGCCATAAACTTCACTAAAGTAATCAATACATACTCGAACATTTAACGGTGGTTGTCGTGTATTAGGGTAAATTGCAGTAATGTTTTGTGGTCCTGTTTTTATTGTTGGCGCAAATTCACTTAAGAGTGAAACAAGAGTGCCTGTTTTTAAGCTTTCACCAATTAACCAATCAGGGAATAATACAATTCCCATGTCGTTCAAAGCCCCGATAAACAGTGTTTCAGCGTTGTTAGATACTAAAGTCGGTATTACACTTTGCTGCTGCCATGACGAATTAATTTTGAATAACCAACGATTTTGCCCCGATGAACCGCGATAAATTAAGCCCTGATGCTGACTAAGATCAGCCGGTACTTTTGGTGTGCCATATTTTTTCAGATAAGCAGGGGATGCGGCTAAATGATAAGTTTGCAGTCCTAATGTTTTAGCATGTAACGATGAATCTGCAAGAGATCCGATACGAAAAATCACGTCAGCGGCATCAATATGCGGATCGATAAAATCATCGGTTTGAGTCAACTCTACTTGAATTTTCGGATAGCGATTTAAAAACTCACCAAGCCAAGGCGCTATGTGTTTTTGTCCGAAAAAAACCGGCGCATTAATTCTTATCAACCCTTTAGGTTGAGTTGCTCTATCTTGCAGCTCGTTTCGTACTTCGTTGAGTTGCTCGGTCATTGAGCGCGCATAATCATGAAAAATTCGGCCCGCTTCGGTTGGCATTATTGCTCTTGTGTTACGGTAAAAAAGTTGCTGACCAAGGGCATCTTCAAGTTGCAAAATTACTCTAGAGACCATAGAAGGCGATACATTTTCATGTCGAGCAACAACAGAAAAGCTTTTACATTTATACACGGCGATAAAAAATTTTAACGCTCTGATATTGATCGAACTGAAATCATTCATTTGTGCAAATCCTGCAAAAGTGTTTCTTATATAATCCCATTTTTCGCGTTAAAGCTCTAGGTTATTATTTATTCCTTATTAATAGGAGATTTGCATGCAGTTTATTTTGATTTTAATTGTCGTTATGGGAGGAATGGGGCTGTCTGTAGAAGCAGGCTTATTGGGCCCTTTAGGTGGTGAGGTTGGAGAATTATGGGCCACATTTAGTGTGTTTGGTGTTGGTGCTGCTCTTACCTTTATGTTGATGCTATTTTTTAGTCCTCGCAATAGCCCATCTTTTTTCAAACAACCATCATGGACATTGTTAGGCGGCGTGTTGGGGCCTGTTTATGTCGTTATATTGACGTTCACAGCACCTGTGATAGGTATTGCTATGACGATGATCAGTATCTTGATGGGACAAATAGCGAAAAGTTTGCTGATAGATCATTATGGTTTATTTGGTAGTCAACATCGCCAGATTGACCGTAAACGGCTTATGGCACTATTTTTTATTGTCATTGCATTAATTCTGATGGCACAAGGTTAGGGGACGCTAATGACTATAATTATGATAATTCTGGCGGTGATTGGTGGTGCAACCTTGAGTATTCAGGCTGCCATTAATGGCCAATTAGGAAGTAAAGTAGGTGTTTTTCGCTGCGCATTTTTAACCTTTTCGGTGGGTGCGTTGATCACCGGGTTACTTATCTTTTATTTTGAACCTAGGCATGCGCTAACCCTGTTGGATGTGCCAAAGTGGCAATTATTAGGGGCAATGTGTGGAGTACCCTATATCGTGATAATGGTGTTTGCTGTGCAGCGAATTGGCACCGCAGTCGCAACGGTTGCGGTAATATTCGGTCAATTATTTATGAGTATGTTAATTGATAATTTTGGTTGGCTTGGTAACGATGTGATTGCTTTTTCGCCAAGTCGTATTGGCGCTGTAATATGTTTGGGTATTGCGCTGTATTTTATTCATGCAAGTGGTAAAGATACAGCAAAAACTGAGAGTTAGCCTTGAAACAATAAAAATTTGGCTGAGGTGATAACTTGTAACAGGGGGGTTATCACCTGATTTGAGCTGAGATTTTTTCCCCGCCTTAGGCTTGATACGCTTTAGAATGAATCATTTTAGTCTCGAGTGTATTAGAATAGTACGCTCTCGGCCTTGTATTTTCTTTCGTTTCGCTTTGAGTTGTTGTTCTTAGCCATGCAAGATAGTTAATTTGGCTGTAATTTCTAACAAAAGGTAATGAAA
Source organism: Pseudoalteromonas sp. SG41-2 (assembly GCF_014164535.1). NCBI lineage: Bacteria > Pseudomonadati > Pseudomonadota > Gammaproteobacteria > Alteromonadales > Pseudoalteromonadaceae > Pseudoalteromonas > Pseudoalteromonas sp. SG41-2. The sequence goes on from NZ_JACJFK010000016.1 coordinate 57,436, forward strand.
GAATAATGAATACAAAACTGTATAAATCAGTATTGAACTTAGCCGGTGAGCTAATGAATGCTGCACAGCAGCAAGATCAAGTTACGTTCGATTCACTCTATGGGCAGCTAAAAGCACTGTGTATTGAGCATGAAAATACTGAGAAAGATCATCCTGTACAGTGGGAAACGCTCGCTGATTTTACCGATGAGTTTGCCGATGCGTTGTTGATCTATGAAAAAGCATTAGCTAAAGCTAACGCCATCAATGCGAAAGATTATATGTCGTCAATTGGTTATGCGATGGCAACTATGCATGTTGAACTAGGGCAAACCGAAGCTGCTATCGTAAGTTTACAAGCTGCGCAGGTTAGCGCAAATAAAATTCCTGATAAAGCGCTGAAGGCTGAAATAGCTCAGCTACTACAACAATTACAGTAAAATTAGCTCGTTGATTATGTTTAAGAGGTCACAATAAATGGATGTTACGCTAGGCACTAGCCCTGAACTGATTGCGCAAGCGCATGCTATTCGCCACCAGGTATTTGTGATCGAACAAAGTATTCCTAAGCAGTTAGATTTAGACGGTTGCGACGAACGAGCTGTGCATGTGGTGGTAACAGATGGCGGTGCTTTAGTCGCTACTGCGCGGTTAGTGAAACGTAACCCACGGTGTGGCGTTATGGCAAGGATTGCAGTGTTAAAGCAATACCGAGGATCCGGCATTGCTAAATTGGTTATTAATGCCTTGTTATCACATGCTGGTAAAATTGGCCTTGAGATCATTGAAATTCATGCACATGCCTATTTGCAAGGCTATTACGAAAGTTATGGTTTTAAATATATTAAAGATGTTGAAATAGTTGGCGAACACCAACTTATTGAAATGCAATGCAGTTTAAAAAGTGAAGTGAGGTAACGCCGTAATGCGCGACGAATTAAGGACTAAGATCATTCAAGTTTGTGACAAAAAAATAGCGGCGAAGGGAGGTAATGTTGGGCTGTCATTTTATGCTTTTTTTGCCAACAAAAATGATGATCCAGAATTACTTATGGAAGCTGCGACATGGTGGATACAAACCCACCAATTAGATCACTTTGTTAAAGCGCAGATCATTAAAACCATGATTGAAAATAATCTGTAATAGCGTGTAGATATTTGATTGTATATTAACCACAATAGCGGTTGAGATATTTATTTTAGTGGGGAATAGGGCTGGTGGTTGGTAGTTGGATTGCCCAAGGGTTTGGTTTACTGAGCTTTGTTTTAGCATTGGTGTGCTTTTATCAAAAGGATGATCGTCGTTTAAAAATAATGATGGTGGTGATGAATCTAAATCATGCACTGCACTTTTATTTACTCAATGCTATCACTTCATCATTGTGCTGTTTATTTTCAGCGGGGCGTACAGCCGTATCAATGCGGGTGAAATCGGTGTGGATAGCAGCCATTTTTATTATTTTAACCGTGGTTATCGGTTATCTAACAGCCCAGCAATGGACGGATTACCTTGCGATTGTTGCCGCCTGTTTGGGTTGTTTTGCACTATTTTGCTTAACGGGCATCAAAATGCGTGTTTTGCTGTTTGCAGGATCGTGCTTATGGTTGGCAAATAATATAATTGTTGGCTCTATTGGCGGCGTGTTATTGGAAGCGACTGTTATTGTTATTAATTTATCGACTATTTATAGACTACATAAACAACGCTTTACTTGTGAGGCGCTGACTGAACACGGTTGATAATAAAGGGCTTAGCAAAGCCCTTCACAGTAAATGTTAGTTATTGTCTGGTTAACTCAAACATTTGATTTTCTGCTCCTGAGGTACATGTCCATTGCAGAATATTAGCATCATCGGCAGTTTTGCTGTCTGCGACGTCTAAGCACAACTCACTATTTCGGTTGATGATACGCCACTTACCAGAGCCGGCACTTTGAAAACGAAACTGCTGGTTATAGCTCCCTGTGTATGTCCAGATATTGATATTTTCACCCGCTGTGGTTGAATGCGTATAGACCTCTAACCCTTTAGAAGGAGCATTGACTGGTGAAATACGATGCCACACACCATCGACTGTTGAAATATTAAATTTTTGGCAATCATTATTAAGCCAAGACCACTGCCTAACATTTGCCCCATCTTCACTTTGACAGTTAGCAATATCTAATGATGCACCACTGTGTTTTGGGGTAATGCGGTAAGTACCATTGACTTGTGTATTGGTTGGGTTGTCATTATTGCTGTCGGTATAACCATTGTAGACTTCAAACTCTGCAATTTGCGCTACGCCATTGGCGGAATGAATTACAAAACTTACTTTGGATAAGTTAGTGTTAGAAAAAGTGATTACATTTGGCACAGCACCACCGTTCGAAAGTGTTACACCTGTATCGTAGTTCACTAAAGACCAAGCTGTAATGCTTCCTTTACTAGCTGGGGTTTCAATTATTTTAACTGCATTAATGGTGGTGTTAAGGTTTTTAATATTGATCGTGCCCGTGATAGCTGACGGTGACCAGTAAGTTGACATATCGCCGTCATTCACATTGCCATAACTCGAGCCACTGGCTTTAGAACTGCCATCAACACCGGCACTAATAGCTAGATTTTCCCCTGCTGGTGTTGGATCTGGATCCGGTGTTGGATCGGTGGGTGTGGTTGTTCCACATTGACCATTTGATGTTTGTAAGCCTTTGTTCGCGCCAGCCGTTGCTGCAATGATGTTGGGTATACACTGTGCATTATCAAGTTGATAGTTATAAGGGATGTTGATTGTTGTGGTTGAGGTTGGATTAGGGCCTGCTGGGTGAAGCTTGTTTTCTTGTTCAGACCAATCGATATTATCCCAAATGTTGCCGCTGACTTGCCAGTAACCCATGTCATTTGTATAAAAAGTGCCGAGTGGATCTTTGGAATTTTTAAAGTAGTTGTTTTCGGCGCGCATTTTACCGCCAATTCGTGGATTCATGCCCGATGACACGAGTCCATAGTAGTAGTTGTTGTAAGCATGCGCTGTCGCGTGTCTTAGTAAAGGCGTGCGAGAATTAATATTTTCATAGTAATTGTGATGAAAAGTAACAGGGCCGTTAGTATCGTCACTATCACTTGAGCCAACGAGACCACCGCGTCCAGAGTTGCGCAAAATACTGTAAGATAATGTCACGTATTTGGTATTACTCTTCATATCGAACAAAGCATCATATCCTGAACTTTCGCCACCACTGGCCTCAAGTGTAACGTGATCGACCCAAATATTTCTGACGTTTGACTCCATGCCAATTGCATCACCGCCGTTGGAGGTGGGGGAGCCTGATTTTTTGACGTTTCTAACGTGAACATTTTGAACAATGATATTTGAAGATGAACGAATATGGATGCCTAATTGGTCAAAAAGAGCACCGCTACCAACACCGATAATAGAAACATTACTAATTTCTTTTAGTTCAATTAGATCTGGCCCAGTATTGCAACTATCTCCAGATACTTTACTGGTGTTGCCATGATTTATGGTGCCTTCAACGTGGATGATAATTGGCGTGTCACTTGATGCTCGGTTACATAAAGCCTGATGAATTTGGGTTCCAGTTGTTGCATAAACAACATCGCCACCAGCACCACCTGTTGTACCACCATTCGTTGCGGCAAAGCCTGACGCATTAGCAAGTGCACTGTTTCCATATATAGCAGTTGTTATGGCCAAAGCATGCAAAGAATATTTAAATAACGTACGTTTATTCATTGGTTGTTCCTAATTACTGTATGTTCAGATCAAAACAATCAAATAAATTAATTGTTAAAAATGTTAACACAATCAAGTCCTATTTATGCTTGTACTGCAGTGCTACCGGTGGCATTATTGCGCTAAAAATGACTTTCTGCAATGCTAATTACTGATTGATTAGTTTTAATTTCATCATTTAGTTTTGTTTTTATGCGTTTTAAATAAATATATTTAATTAAAATTAATGGGTTAGGTTTTGTTTTAATTATTTAAAAAAATATAAAAATAATAACGATTTATTTTCTAGTTTTTATTATAGTGTTTTTTGATACTTGAAATTTAGTTAACATTTGTTCCTTTATTGTTTTTTGATATGACTAGATATTTGCATGTTACGGGGCTGGTTCTAACGCAATATTGATATGCTTTATGGATGAGTTAGTTGTTTATAGGTGTTGTTGTGAAGTACTAGAGTATGTTGACCTTTCAGAATTAAAATTTGTTTAATCTAGGAGTGATTTAATCGTGACAAGAGGTTTTTAACCAAGTGGGCTCGCTACTGCTACCGCGTTATTCTACTGGCGGAAGTAATCTGAGCTTCGGATAATAAATCTATCTCCAGCGGCTATTTTTCAATGTTAACTGCGTTGAATTTATTTGTAATAGGCATGCTATTGACGCGTAAATTCGCCTTATTTTCCCTGAAAATTTTGGCTGGAGAGTAAAAGTAATATTAGTGCTTTAAATCAATGCGTTAGAAAACACATGAACCAAAATTTAGGTTAAGCAACAAAGAGTTAATCGCACTTAGACAGACCACATTGGCTTGCGAGTTTTTTGAATTTATGATTATTTATAAATACTTACGGTAAAAACTATACTCTAAGAAAGTGTTACACGCTGTGGCATTTTTTATATTTTTTACCACTACCACACGGGCATTCATCATTGCGGCTAATTTTTATATCTGCAACAGGGAAGATCTCACCATCGAGATAACGCCACTGGCCATCTTCTTTTATGAAGCTTGATTTTTCATGCAGTTGGCAAAACAAGTTTTGATAAAAATAGCTAACACAAAATTCAACACAACCAGTGTACTCTTGCTGATCTGCACTGATCACGGCTAATTTTATAAAGCGGCAACTATTAGCAAAATCGGCAATTTCTCTGAGTGGGTTTGCTGCTTGTTTTTCTTGTGCATAAGTTTGGTAAATATACTTAGCATTTTTTAAGGCATAAGCAACAAAGCGAGAGCGCATTAGTTGCTCTGGGCTTGTTGCTTGTATATTGCCTAAATGCAATTTTTCACAGCAATCGCTATAGCTTTGTTCGCTGCCACATAAGCAAAGACTGTCAGTGAGTGAGGTCATAATTAAAATACGCTTTATTAAAAACGGCATTTTAACAGCTTATTGTGCTAATGCTATCTCTGTAGCTTGTTGGGTTTTAGTAAAACAGTATAGTTTTGCACTGGCTTGATCTAACTTTAATGACAGGTTAGCTATTTGATTGTCTCTCACAATGTCTGTCCAGGTGATCACCGCTGCAAAGTTACCGTTATGTAGTGCAGAATTTAGTACATACTCTAAATTAACCAGATGCTTTTGCCTGATCACTAATAGTTTACTGGTATCAATAGAACATGAATCGAGTAAAGCTTTACTTGGTACGTGATCCGGTGCAATCAGTAACGTCCATGCGTTTTTATTATTGTAATGGTGTAACACCTTTAGAAGTTCAAAAGTTGCAGAGATCTCATCTTCTATCTGAATCAAATTTACTGATGCGCTTAAATTATCTTGTTGATAGCTTTTAACTGTTCTGACGGTAATTGGCTGTAACATAAGTTTCACTCACTGGTTGTTTATACAGTACTCATATACAGTAGTTTATACAGTGTTTGTGTGCAAGTGTTTTTTGCTATCTTTTTGAACGATTTTTATATTTATTTGATACCATCAGCTTTGGAAATGTGCATAAAATAAAATAATTTTTATAAAACAATATATTACTTAGTTACATTGAGGTGGCAATTGATTTTAATGAAAAGGGTAGATTAGTCCCTTTTCAAGGTGAGTTGGGGATCAGGTGAGCAAACTGCTGTTGGTGTATTTGCTCATACAGTGTTGCTGCATAACACTGGGCATCTTTAAAGCGGCGGGTGGTTAGATGTTTACGTAAATCAGTTAAGGCAGTTGCTGCAGGCTCATAGCCTTGGCTACTGGCTAAACTTAGCCATACCGCGCCATGAAAAACACTAGTAGGTACGCCTTGGCCTTTGATAAAAAATAATCCGAGATAAAATTGGGCTCGCTGATTACCTGACATTGCAGCTAAGCGCATCCATTTAGCTGCGAGAGGAGGTTGATCATTTTTTAAATAATACAGGGCTTTATTAACAGTGTTATCAGGAGTATCAGCTTTAACCGCACTGTGTGGGGCTTTGCTCGGTTGGGTGATAAACGATAATACGTTTTCTAACTGTTGTTCTAAATCTAAGCCAATTGGCGAGGTATCTGTCATAGTGCCACACATATTATTGTTGTCATTTACCTGCTCAGTTTAGTCTAATATCAGGTTAATTGTCCTGTTATTCTTGAAATATATGATAAAATCACGCAATTATTGTCATCTAAAATGAAACTCACTTATGCTCGACGCGTTATTTAAAATTAGCGACCACAACTCGACTGTGCGCCGCGAATGTATTGCTGGTCTCACTACCTTTATTACTATGGTTTATATTGTGTTTGTCAACCCTGCTATGTTGGCTGAAGCTGGTATGGATCAAGGTGCTGCGTTTGTGGCAACTTGTATTGCTGCCGCTATTGGCTGCTTTATCATGGGCTTTTGGGCAAATTATCCGTTAGCTTTGGCTCCTGGTATGGGGCTTAATGCCTTCTTTACTTATGGTGTTGTATTAGGTATGGGCTATACCTGGCAAGCAGCATTAGGGGCTGTGTTTATGTCGGGCTGTATTTTCTTGTTCCTGAGTTTGTTCAAAGTCAGGGAGTGGATAATTAATGCTATTCCATTGGTGTTAAAGCAAGCCATTGCAACAGGAATTGGAGCGTTCTTAGCGTTAATTGCGCTTAAAAATGCCGGGATCATTGTGGCCAGCCCTGCAACATTAGTGCAGCTGGGTGATATAACGGCTGCCGGTCCATTGTTGGCTATTTTTAGCTTTTTTGTTATTGCAGCGCTACTTTATCGTGATTTTAAAAGCGGTGTTTTGATCAGTATTTTATTAGTAACTGTGATCGCGCTAAGTCTGGGTTTGGTAGAGTATCAAGGCGTGATATCTATGCCACCTTCAATTGCGCCTACTTTTATGCAACTTGATTTTTCAGCGGCATTTGAGTTGTCAATGCTTAGCGTCATTTTTGCATTGTTGTTCGTTGATTTATTTGATACATCAGGCACTTTAGTTGCGGTAACTCAAAAAGCAGGCTTAGCGGACGAAAAAGGTAATATGCCACGTTTAGGACGAGCATTAAGTGCTGATAGTGCCGCAACCATTGCCGGTTCAGTATTGGGCACTTCGACCACAACCTCATATATAGAGTCAGTTGCAGGGGTGTCTGTGGGTGGCAGAACAGGACTTACAGCTGTGGTTGTAGGAATGTGCTTTTTATTGATGATGTTTTTTGCACCTTTGGCGAAAATGGTGCCAGCTTATGCAACTGCGGGAGCTATTTTATACGTGTCGGTGCTAATGCTACAAAACCTCAAGTTTGTAAATTGGGATGATATGACAGATGCCATTCCAGTGAGTGTGGTATTACTGATGACGCCGCTAACATTCTCCATTGCTCATGGCATTGCACTGGGCTTTATTTCTTATACAGCTGTTAAAGTATTGTGTGGTAAACGAGAACAAGTAAGCATCAGTGTGTGGATATTGACAGCGATGTTTGTGATAAAATTTGCGTTTTTATCCTAAGTTAATACAAAGAAAAAGTGGTTTACCACTTTTTCTTTGGTGCAAAAAGCACGTCTAAATCATCTTGTTCTTGCTCTGCTTTTTTCTTCAGTGCAGTTGCATTGGAGGCTTTAAGGTCGGTGCTTATTGCTTCTAAATAACCTTCGAGTTCTTGGCGTTTTGTAGTTATATAATCGTCGCTATAAGCTACTGCTGATACAGTTGCGTACGCTTTTTCAAAGTATTGGCGTGCAGAACCGACCATATTCGCAGAGCGCGCTGAGATACCTCGTTTAATCTGGCTTTCAATATTAATTCGTAATTGGAGCTTTTCTAAGCGCTTGTCTTCAGCAATAAAAATTTGGCTGTCTACTTTTCCTTTACCATGCTCTGAGCGAAGCACTGCACGTACTTTCTTGATACCTTGAATAAGTGCTATTAATTGCTTGTCGTTATCGGGTAACACTAAGTTTTCTGAGTTAGCGGTGTCGATTGAGTTCCCTAAACGTTCATTGGCTTCTTTTAAGCGATTCTTTAACTCTTTTGAATTAGGAGATAGCTGCACCATTGCTGCTAACGCATCATGAATACGCCGTTGCAGAATACGTAAAATATGTTCTGACATAGGTATGTTGGCGCTATTTACTAGAACATCTTCTGATTCTTCAATGATTTTTTTTTGTTTGGTTAAGTCTTTACGGCGTTCTGTTTCTTGTTTCTCTTTATGCTGTTGTACCGCACTGACCCAGAGGGCAATGACAATCAGTGCAACAATCAACATAATAATAATAGAAACGATCATGGTTTAGGTCTCAAATTTCACAAGCTAATAATTTTAATCTTACATTAAATATATGCTAACGGGATAGTTTTGCGCGGCTTATGTAAAAAAGAATTCACTTTCTCATCATTTATTACTATCTGCGTATGATATTTTTTCATTTTGCGCGTCAGCTCAAAAGATGGCTACCTCAAGACGAGGGATTATGCTAGCCTAAGCAAATAACCTTATAAATACGATTCCAGACAGCCTTTTTCTATTGTTAATCAGAAAAAACTTGGCTTGACGCGATGTAGCATTTATAAATAAGCAGTATAACTACACTAAAAAATGCAGCCATGAAATTACAACAACTCAGATACATCGTCGAAGTCCAAAATCATAAACTTAATGTTTCAGCAACCGCTGAAAGTTTGTTTACCTCACAGCCAGGTATTTCTAAGCAAGTACGTATGTTGGAAGATGAGTTGGGCGTGCAGATTTTTGGGCGAAGTGGAAAACACTTAACCCACGTTACCAGCGCGGGCACTGAAATAATTAATATTTCCCGTGAGATCCTTTCTAAAGTAGAGGGTATTAAGGCGGTTGCAAATGAGCATACATTACCTGATCAAGGTAAGTTGAATATTGCCACCACACATACCCAAGCACGGTATGCACTGCCAAGTGTGATCCAAGGATTTATGAAAAAGTACCCTGCGGTGTCATTGCACATGCACCAAGGTACGCCGCAGCAAATTTCTGATGCTGCTGCTCGAGGCGATGCTGATTTTGCAATTGCCACTGAAGCACTGCATTTATACTCTGATTTAGTAATGTTACCTTGCTATCACTGGAATCGCAGTATTGTGGTGGCAAAAGACCATCCACTAGCTAAAAAAGCAGAGTCGCTGACCGTTGCCGATATTGCCCAGTATCCACTTATTACTTATGTATTTGGTTTTACTGGCCGTTCAGAACTTGATAAAGCATTTAATGCGCAGGGACTTGAACCACACATTGTATTTACAGCAACTGACGCCGATGTGATTAAAACCTATGTACGCTTAGGTTTAGGTGTGGGTGTTGTAGCATCAATGGCGATTGATCAAATTGCAGATACCGATTTAGTGTGTATTGATGCAAGCCATTTATTTGAAGCCAGCACCACTAAAATTGGCTTTAGAAAAGGCAGCTTTTTACGTACGTATATGTATGATTTTATAGAGCGTTTTGCACCACATTTGACCAAAGAGCGGGTTGAGCGAGCGAGTTTACTACGTAATCAAGATGACGTAGATAAGCTGTTTGAAGATATAGAGTTACCGGTTAAGTGACTTTAATCTTTTGAAAACAAAAAAGCCGCATATTGCGGCTTTTTTAATGACTATAAAACTTAACACTCAATTATATTTACAGCTAAGCCACCGCGAGCGGTTTCTTTATATTTAGTTTTCATATCGTTACCAGTATCAAGCATGGTTTTAATAACTTTATCCAATGATACTTTTTGCTCGCCACTGCCACGAATAGCCAAACGCGATGCATTAATTGCTTTGATAGCTCCCATCGCATTACGTTCAATACACGGCACTTGTACTAATCCACCGACAGGGTCGCAGGTTAACCCTAAGTTATGCTCCATGCCAATTTCAGCGGCATTTTCTACTTGTAATACACTGCCACCGACAATTTCAGTCAGTGCACCAGCAGCCATTGAACATGCGACGCCAACTTCGCCTTGGCAACCAACTTCAGCACCTGAAATTGAGGCATTCTTTTTATACAGGATGCCAATTGCAGCGGCAGTTAATAAATAACGAGTTGCAATATCGCGGTCTATTTCTTTAATGAATGTGTGGTAGTACATTAATACCGCAGGTAAAATACCTGCTGCGCCATTAGTTGGGGCTGTAACTACACGGCCACCTGCAGCGTTTTCTTCATTAACAGCAAGGGCAAACAAATCCACCCAGTCCATTGCGCGTAGGGGGTCATTGCTGACTTCAATATTGAGCTTTAAGTACAGGCTAGGGGCGCGACGTTTAACTTTCAAACCACCAGGTAAAATTCCTTCGGTGCGCATACCGCGTTCAATACAGGCTTTCATTACTTGCCAAATATTGAATAGTTCATCTTTTATTTCATCTTCTGTGCGTAAGGTTTTTTCATTTTTCATCATCAAGCTTGATACGCTATAGCCTGACTCCTTACACATTTCTAATAATTCTTTGGCACTGCCAAATGGAAAGGGGGCTGGATTTTCTTCACGGACAGTGAGCGCAGCTTGTTTTTCGTTTTCAAATTCTTCATCGGTAACAATAAAACCGCCACCAATTGAATAGTAAACTTTACTATGGAGTTTTTCGTCGCCTTTAAAAGCAATGATCTCCATTGCATTTGAGTGTTTTGGCAAAGTTTTACGACGGTGGAATACAATCGCTCCTTGTTTTGGAAACTTTGCTTGATGCACTTGATTTAAGTGGATCACTTGTTCATTTTCAATTTTAGCGAGAATATCGTCTACTAAATCGGCATCAATGGTTTCCGGATCATAACCCGCAAGTCCGAGGATAACTGCTTTGCCTGAACCATGGCCGATACCTGTTTGTCCCAATGAGCCATATAGCTCAACTTTAATGCTGGTGACATCGGTTAACAAGTTTTGTTGTTGTAGTTCGTTAACAAATAAACGCGATGCGCGCATTGGGCCGACGGTGTGTGATGATGACGGGCCAATGCCAATACTAAACATATCGAATGCACTGATCATAATAACTTTACTCTACTTTTACTCAGCACGATTGCTGCCTTTGAACGGTCGCACATAATAACGCGTAATTGTACCCTTGTAACCCTTTGCAATTGAGATTTATACTGGTATGGCAAGCTGTTTTGTAAAGTTTTTAATAATGCTAGCAGTAGCTCCCCAAAGTAGTCCGTAAGGAGTTGAAAAACCTTGTAAAGTAATCGTTTTGCCAAAGCGATGAAAAGGTAAGGGTTGCCAATTGTTTACATCAGCGAGTGCGCTGACGGGCAGCAAAAAACTGGCGGCCACTTCATTTTGGTCTGCATGCCAATGTGTATCTGGGGCTAATACACCAACAAACGGTGTAATCGTAAAGCCGGTAAGAGTAGAATAATCGCTTAATTGACCGATGACAGTGACATTTGATGGGGCGATATTTAGCTCTTCACTAAGTTCACGCAGTGCAGTATGGCGTAAGTTTGCATCGCTCAACTCATGCTTACCACCGGGTAAGCAAATTTCCCCAGGGTGGTGATTTAAGAACATCGGGCGTTTGCATAGTAATATGTGCGCGCTGTTATCTATATCAATCAGTGGTAACATAACGGCACTGGCTCGTTGGGGACGTTGTTTAAAATGTCTCTTATCAGCTGGCTGTATATACTCATTGGCAGGCGCAGTTAGCTGAAAACGAGCCATAAGCTGTTTGCTATTCACACAGGTTACTTCAATAAAGGTAAGATTTTATTTACTTTATCGTAAGTTTCTTGGTATTCCAAATCCACTTGTGAATCAGCAACAATGCCGCCGCCAGCCCAACAATAAATATGTTGTTTGTGACACACTAAAGTTCGGATGGTAATACTGGTATCCATATTGCCACAAGCGCTTAAATAACCGATTGAACCACAGTAAATACTGCGCCGATGCGGTTCTAATTCTTCAATGATTTCCATCGCACGAATTTTGGGTGCACCGGTTATTGACCCTCCCGGAAAAGCAGCATACAACTGATCAACCGCAGTTTTATCGTCAGCTAACTGCGCTGTCACGGTACTGACTAAGTGGTGTACTGCAGGAAAACTTTCAATCGCAAAGAGTGACGGGACTTGCACGGTACCAGGTTTGGCAACTTTACCTAAGTCGTTGCGCAGTAAATCAACAATCATCACATTCTCAGCGCGATCTTTCGCTGAATTTTGTAATCGAGTTGCTTGTAACGCATCTTCTTTTTTATCAAGACACCGTGGCAGCGTTCCTTTGATTGGCTTGGTTTCAACCTGATTATCATTAATGGCAATAAAGCGCTCAGGAGAAATAGATAAAATAGCGCCATCAGGATGATTAATAAAACTTGAAAATGGTGCTTTGTTAGCTTCGCGCAAAGTACAATAAGCATGCCACGGTGAGCCTTGATACTGCGCTGTAAAACGCTGTGCTAAGTTTATTTGATAACAATCGCCACTTTTTAAATATCCCTGAATTCTTGCAAACTTAGCGCTGTATTGTGCGCGGCTCATATTTGATGACCAGCCTCGGGTGATTTCAAATGGCGAGGTAATTGGAGAGGCGTGAGCTAACTCCTGTAGATACATTGCTGATCTATCAACATCAGGCTGTGCGACATAAAACCAACTGTGCAGCTTTTTATCATAGATAAGTGCATCCAGATAGAGACCAATAGCTAGTTGTGGCATATCGATATCATCGATAGCTTGGCTGGGAAGTTTTTCAATGACTCGGCCAAGGTCGTAACCAAAATACCCGAGCCAGCCGCCACTAAAAGGTAGGTTAGGCTGAGTTTTACTGCTATCTAGAGTATTTAGCTGTGCTTTAATAATGCTAAAACAATCTTGTTCAGTTGCCTTGTCATCAATAAACGTGTGGTTATTTTTAACTTCGAGGCGCATTTTTGGTGCAATAGCAATCAGATCGTAACGACTATTTATATGGTCGCTGTTGGCTGAATCCAGCAGCACGGCATAAGGTAAATGGGCAAAATAGGCGAAAACCTCTAGGCAGTTGAGCGAAATGTCTAATTGAATACAGGTTTTTTGTTGCTTTATCATCTATTTTTTTACCCTGAAGAACTGGCTCGAAACGGGCTAGGAGGGTATCATAAGTTATAATTTTTTGGCAGCGTTTAGTGACGTTGCCTAAGCGCTGTACAAACCACCGTCACTGGTTTGGCCTAGTTTACGTGTTCTCACGTAAAGGTAATTTAAGGAACCCCTATGAGTACAATTCGTCAGCAAGACTTTATTGATAGCATTGAAGATGCATTGCAGTATATTTCGTTTTATCATCCACTTGATTTTGTTCAAGCGCTCGAAAAAGCCTATAACAAAGAACAAAGTAAAGCGGCAAAAGATGCCATTGCGCAGATTTTAATTAACTCGCGGATGTCGGCAGAAGGCAAACGTCCTTTGTGCCAAGACACAGGTATTATTACCTGTTTTGTGAAAGTAGGTATGGATGTTAAGTGGGACAAAACAGATTTAACCGTACAGCAAATGGTTGACGAAGGGACGCGTCGTGCTTATTTGAATCCAGATAATCCATTGCGTGCATCTATTGTTGCAGATCCTGCAGGTAGCCGTAAAAACACCAAAGATAATACGCCTTCGGTCGTGCACATTGATTTAGTGGCAGGCGGCAATGTTGAAGTTATGGTGGCAGCAAAAGGCGGCGGCTCTGAAAATAAAAGTAAAATGGTGATGCTAAATCCATCTGATGATGTGGCTGAATGGGTCGAAAAGACCTTGCCGACCATGGGCGCTGGTTGGTGTCCACCAGGCATGCTAGGTATAGGTATTGGTGGAACGGCAGAAAAAGCCGCAGTAATGGCAAAAGAATCACTTATGGATCCAGTTGATATCCATGAGCTTATGGAACGTGGCGCAGAAACCACCGAAGAGAAACTTCGTTTAGAAATATTTGAGCGCGCAAATAAGCTCGGTATTGGCGCACAAGGCCTTGGCGGTTTAACAACAGTGGTTGATGTGAAAATAAAAACCGCACCGACTCATGCGGCCTCAAAACCTGTGGTTATGATCCCAAATTGTGCGGCGACTCGCCATGTACATTTCACATTAGATGGTTCAGGTCCTGCAAACTTAAAAGCGCCAAAACTTGAAGATTGGCCAGAAGTCACATTTGAAGTGGGTGAGGGTACGCGTCGTGTTGACTTAAATACGCTAACTAAAGAAGATACGCATGAATGGAAAATGGGCGAAACAGTATTACTGTCAGGGACTATATTAACTGGTCGTGATGCAGCGCATAAACGTCTGCAAGATATGATCAATTCTGGTGAAGGGTTACCAGCAGGTGTTGATTTTGACAATAAGTTTATTTACTACGTTGGCCCAGTTGACGCGGTACGTGATGAAGCAGTGGGCCCTGCAGGTCCTACAACAGCAACTCGGATGGATAAATTCACTGACATGATGCTAGAAAAAACTGGCATAATTGGCATGATTGGTAAAGCGGAACGTGGCCCTGCAACAGTTGAGTCTATCAAAAACAATAAATCTGTGTATTTGATGGCCGTAGGTGGAGCAGCTTACTTAGTATCTAAAGCAATCAAAAAAGCCCGTGTAGTGGCATTTGAAGATTTAGGTATGGAAGCTATCTATGAATTTGAAGTAGAAGATATGCCAGTCACTGTCGCAGTGGATAGTGAAGGCGCAAATGCGCATACCCAAGGCCCAGCAATTTGGAAAGCTAAAATTGCAGAGTTAGACGCTAAGTTAAAATAAGTATTCGCTTTATTATGCGGTATTTGAGTCTTCTCAGATACCGCTTATCAGCTCTGACCAGTTGGATGTAAACCACCTAATCTCCCGCAAACACCCATCATTACTCTCTTGTTGCTGTTTATTGCCTTGTAATTTAAACTTTACAATAATATTCAAATTGACGTTCACGTAAACGTTATCATGCTATATTTTTAGTTAAGTTAATTAGCTATTCTAAAAAGTAACTTTTTTTGAATTTAAAATGTTTAAAATTGCGATAAATTAGCTTATTTATTACAGCGCCTGATATTGATAGGTTTTATCATCTCATATAGTGGCAAGCTGTAATATGAAGTGGTAGAGTCTCGGCAATTTCAGCGTGCATACCCTCTCACGGGTTACAAATTTCGGAGTAAGATAAAGTGGCTGTGTTCAATCGAGTTGATTTTGATAACCACGAACAAGTGGTTTTTTGTTCAGATAAAGAATCAGGCCTTCGTGCAATTATTGCCGTTCATAATACTAATTTAGGTCCTGCTGTTGGTGGTTGCAGAATGTGGGATTACGCAAGTGATGACGACGCTGTTGTCGATGCGCTTCGTTTATCAAAGGGTATGACCTACAAAAATGCGGTAGCACGTTTACCATTTGGTGGTGGTAAATCTGTGATCATTGGTAATGCCAAAGAAATTAAGTCTGAACAGTTATTCCGTGCATTTGGTCGCCAATTAGAGCGCTTAAATGGTAGTTACTATTCTGCTGAAGATGTAAACATCACCTGTGATGATGTGGCTATTATGAATAAAGAAACTAACTATGTATTAGGCCTTGAAGGTAAAAGTGGTAACCCATCACCATTTACAGCGTATGGCACATTTTTAGGAATTAAAGCGGCGTTACAACATCAACGTGGTCACCAAGACTTGAGTGGCATTAAAGTGGCAGTACAAGGCTTAGGCGCTGTTGCTTATGGCTTATGTAAACATTTGCATGACGCGGGTGCGACCTTGTTTGTAACTGATATCAACCAAGTGGCAATTGATCGAGTCGTGAATGATTTTACTGCGACTGCTGTAGGCATTGATGAAATATACGACCTTGATGTCGATGTATATGCACCGTGTGCACTTGGTGCAACAGTAAATGATGCGACTATTCCACGCATTAAAGCGACAATTATTGCTGGTTGTGCAAATAACCAATTAGCCGAGTCTCGCCACGGTGAGATCATTCGTGAAAAAGGTATTTTATACGCACCAGATTATGTGATTAACGCAGGTGGTATTATTAATGTTTATTATGAAACAGCGCCAGAAGGTTACAGTGCTGAGGCATCAAATAAACATGTTGAGGGGATTTTCAAAACCTTAACTGAAATTTTTTCGCGAAGTGAGAAAGAGCAAAAATCAACGCATTTGATCGCAGACGAACTCGCACAAGAGATAATCGAAAACGGTTTATAATAAACGCGTTTAGGCGTGCAATTGCACGCCTTTACATTATTCAGTAAATCCCTCACGATACGGTCATCCTGACTTGTATAGTTTTCTAAAGATATGACGCCCATCGATTTAGCCACATGGCCACGCCAACAACATTTCTCACTGTTTAAAGAGTTTACGCAACCTTATTTTAATGTATGTGTACAATTAGATATGGGGGCGCTGTATCAGTATTGTAAATCACAGCAATGCTCTTTTTTTCATGCCTATATCTATGCGACATTGCAGGCAAGCAATGCTTATCAACCAATGTTACTGAGGATCATTGACGGTGTACCTTGGCAACTAGCTGCTCAACGTGCCAGTGTTGTAGAGCTTGCTGATGATGATACCTTTAGGTTTAGCTATTTTTCACAACAAGCTACGTTTAACGACTTTCAAGTGCATGCAAATAAAGTTAGCTTAGCTGCAAAGCAACAGCCATTATTCTCAACTGCTTTTGCGCAAACCGAAGGTCAGACTGATTTGATCCATATTTCGGTTTTACCGTGGTTGAACTTTACAAGCTTCTCTCACGCACATACACAAGGTAATCATTTCGGCATTCCTAAATTAGTGTTTGGACAGTTTGATGCGCAAAAGGGGACATTGCCTATCTCAATAGATGTGCACCATGCATTGATGGATGGTTTACATGTAGCGAAGTTTATTGACCAGCTGCAGCAAAGCATAGACGCTCTGTGTGCTTAGCGTAGTCGTAAACGAATTGTGTTATTTAGTTAATGAAAATAAAACTCAGACTATGTTAGTATAATTCCTATACAAAAAATATAATGATAATTAACTACTAGTAAATCATTATCTATTTAATTTGCGTTAATGCTAAGTTGTTAGCTCGCCATAATTACGAAGGCGTTTAGTATAATGATTCGTTTAGGTCTTTGCTTTTTCTTTTTTGTTGTTTTTAGCAGCTTTGCTGCTGAGCAAACCCGTTTACCTCTTAATGACTACTTTGCCGAAACTTGGAATACCCGTTCTGGTTTGCCTCACAATAGTATCAATAGTGTGGTGCAAACAAATGATGGCTATATATGGATTGCCACATGGGAAGGATTAGCCCGATTTAATGGCCGTGAGTTTAAACTATTTACACGCACGGAAATAACTGGTTTACCAGATTCTGGTTTACGTAGTTTAGCCCCACAAGCTGATGGCGGTTTATATATCGTGGGTGCCCGAGGTGGGATCAGTCATTTATATCAAGGGCAATGGCACGCTAAGCCTAATGCCACTGCGATGGTAAATCATGTATTAAAAACACCTTCCGATGAAACTTGGTTAGCTCTTGAGGGCCAAGGTGTTGTATATCGAGAGTTTGATAGTGCGCCGGACACGGCGATTTTAGAAAACTTCAGTGCTTATCGCCTAATAGAAGACAAAGCCGGTATGATTTGGGCTGCAACCAGCAAAGGCTTGTATCAAATTAATAATAAAACAGCGCGATTAATTACTCCCGATTCAGGTTTACCACAAAGTCCAATATACACCTTGTATTTGACCCGCCAAGGTGAACTCATTGTAGGCAGTGAACAAGGCGCATGGAAGCAGGTGAACAACCGTTTTGTCAGTATTCATGCTCAGCTTAAAGATGAGGCTATCTCAAGTATTTTACAAGATGATCATGATGATCTTTGGTTTGGTACGATCAATAAAGGGGTGTTTCGATTAAGCCCGTTAGGACTTGAACAACTTGATGCTGACGCTGGTTTACCAGCCAATCGGATTTTATCGCTATTACAAGATCGTGAAAATAGTATTTGGGTTGGCACAAATGGCGGTTTGTACCGATTGCGTGAAGCTGCTTTTTCAACTTGGACCACAAAACGCGGTTTAACAGGGGACTATGTTCGCACCGTGCTGTCCCATTCAGATGGTAGCTTATGGGTAGGCGGCAGCCTAGGTTTAAACCGTATTGAAGATAATAAAGTAAACACATTCCCTGCTGCTTATGGGAATGATTCGTTATCGGTTTTAAGTTTAGCTGAGGATGCGCAAGGACATATTTGGCTAGGGACTTATACCTCAGGTTTGATGAGGATTATCAATGGTAAAGCTTATCCTGTTCTAGATCGTAAAAATGGCTTAGCCAGCAATGAGGTCAGGGCGTTATTATTTGATAGTGCAGGGCGCTTATGGGTAGGAACCGCAGCAGGATTGACACGAATAGATGTGGATGGATCACTGAAGCAGTTTTCAAGTGTAGATGGTTTACCTGGTGATTTTATTATAGCCCTTAGCGAAGACAATTATGGCAATGTATGGATTGGAACCGGCGTTGGGGTCGCATTTTTTAGCCCAAGTTTAGAAAAGTTTACGGCTAAAGTATTTCCAGCCCATTTTGATGCTGCATATGCTTTTGGTTTTTATGCTGAGTCTGAATATATCTGGATGGCGACAGACCGTGGTCTTGTCCGGTGTCATATCCCAACCGGAGAGATGAGTATTCTTGGGCGTGAACAAGGCTTGCCAGTTGATAAGTTGTTTCAAGTTGTGGCACAGGGAGATTCGTTTTGGTTATCTAGTAATCGCGGTGTGATCCAAGTTAATCAACAGCAAGTCAAACAGCGACTCGCCCAGTTAGCACAAAATAATGCGTTGCCAATCCAGTATCAGCTATATGATGAAGGAGACGGCATGCTTAGCGCCCAGGCTAATGGCGGGTCTAATCCTGCTGCGGTGTTGCATAAAGATGGCAGTATTTGGATTGCTACAGCGCAAGGGGCAAGTACTATCGTCCCTGAACGATTAAAGCAAGCTACTAAGAAGACATTACCGACAATTATTGAGGCCATGTATGTAGATGGCAAAATGACCCCCTTAGTGCAGCAAGATGAGGAAATCATTTTACCGCTGGGTGTTTCGCGGCTCTCTTTTCATTATGCGGGCTTAAGTTTTATTATGCCCCATCGATTGAATTATCAGACCCAATTGGCTGGCTATAACAATGTGTGGGTTAACCGTAATCAACTCAGTATTACAGAATATACTAACTTACCACCGGGCAAGTACACGTTCAAAGTACGTTCTGGCTACCCTAATGGGCAATGGCAAGATAATGATAAAACCTTAACGTTTGTGATCCAGTCATATTTCTGGCAAAAAACTACTTTTAAGATCATGGTTTTTATCGGTTTATTAGCATTGGTCTACGGGCTTTATAGATACCGACTTTATCATTATAAAAAAATAGAAATCGAGCTGATCAAGCGGGTTGAGCAACAAACTAATGATCTACAACAACAAACAGATGCCTTTGCTCATCAAGCAACCCATGATCAACTAACTGATTTGCCAAATCGTCGTGCCTTTGATTGTTGGCTCGCGGATAATTTTGCTGACTTTAAGCAACATGATTCACCTCTGGCTATTGCGATTATGGATATTGACCATTTTAAGCGAATTAATGACGGGTGGTCACATATTGTTGGCGACCGTGTAATTTGCGTAGTTGCTCATATACTAGGAGAGCTCAATGAGAGTGATGATAGTCAAGTTGCTCGCTGGGGAGGTGAAGAATTTACATTACTATTCCCTCATAAAACCGCGCAACAAGCCGCTCAATTATGTGAAGAATTACGTGTGCAAATTGCAAACTACGATTTTTCAAACATAGCTAGCGGGTTATCGGTAACGGTTAGTTTTGGAGTCGCAGATTCATTGGCAGTTAATGACTATGACAGGTTACTGGCGCAAGCTGACCAAGCGCTTTATCAAGCAAAAAGTAATGGGCGAAATCGAGTCGAAATAAATAAAATATAAAGATTAAAATGTGAAGTGAAAAGGTTATTAAAAAATTCTTTGACTGTTATCCTTCGTAGTTAAATTACTTACTATGAATACTTTAACTTTACTTATTGCTAATGTTATTTTCTATATTAAATGGACAGTCGATTTTATACATTAATTGCTATAAAAACAAACAATCCAGTTGGTTGTGGGGGATAAATAGACAATTCATCTTATGTTCAGATACTTAAGCCCCTGATTTGGGATTGTATTGTTGCGTTATAAGCAAGTACTTCGGTATACTTCACATGAGCCCAATCTGGGTAAAAATAATAAATACATGGAGTTTAAATGTTAAGAAAATCTGCTATTGCACTTGCTATTTCATCTAGTTTTTTCCTTTCTGGTTGCCTAGAAGTTGAAGATAATAATGACGATATCGTAGCTGCTATTGAAAATAATACTGATGCTCAAGCTGAGCTAAAAAGTGTAACTTTAACTGGATCAGTTAAACACTTATTAACAGGTGAGTCTGTTAATAATGCCCAAGTATCAATTAAAATTGGTAATGACTGGAGCGAGCCTGTCGCTGTTTCAAACGGTTTATTTGAATTAAATGAGCTTCCAAAAAACTCTGACTTTGTTCTGCTTGTCTCCAGTGCTGATGGTTCTTTTCAGGAGCGTGCTTTTTACGGTAAAACGAATTACGGTATAGCTCAATTGGGAAGTTTAGAAGTTTCAAGTGCTGAAACTGTGCAGTTTGAAGTACTGCTTAATGGTGAAAATACACCTGTAGCAGGGCTTGAATTTAGTTACAGTATTTCCACTGCATTTAATATGTACAATGAATTTTCGAATCGTAATGAACATTTTATTCGTTCTACCTATAATGCAGATACTGGTATGTACTCTATTGCTAAAGTAGCCGGTTTTACTGATCTGCTATTAATGGACCTTGATGTTGACAATGATGCTGTTGATGATTTTAGTTATAACAATCAGTCAGACAGTATTAGCCAAATTAATATAAGCGAGTTAACCAACGGAAATACTTTGTATGTTTCTAAAACAGCTGAA
Source organism: Pseudoalteromonas sp. SG41-2 (assembly GCF_014164535.1). Lineage (NCBI taxonomy): Bacteria > Pseudomonadati > Pseudomonadota > Gammaproteobacteria > Alteromonadales > Pseudoalteromonadaceae > Pseudoalteromonas > Pseudoalteromonas sp. SG41-2. Next base: position 78,615 of record NZ_JACJFK010000016.1, read on the forward strand.
AACGCAAAGTTTGAAGTCCGTGTTTCAGTAATTAATGAACTTGGTAATACATTTGATAATTTGAACTTTGTTTCATTAAAAAATCTTACTAAAGGAACGCCAGCAACTTTCGATGCTGATAGTAAAGAGTATATTTTTGAATATAATGGTAGTTCAAAGATGAAACTACTTTTACCTAGTTTCGTAGATAGTTCAGGTAATCGCTATGATACAGGTGAAGTAAATCTTTATGCTACAAATGGTGGGGTGTCAGTTACTAACTCAAGCTTTAATAATTTAAATCGTTTTTATGAACTAGACGATGGTGTTTTATCACTAGTAATAAAGCCAAGAGTATCGTCGTTTTCCTCTAGGCCGCGAGTTGTTAGTGCCATAGCAGATGAAACATCTCAAAACTTCTATATGTTTATGGAAGCGCCTATTGAGTTAGTTGATAGTGCTGCGTCATTAATTAAGAAACGTCAAATAACGGTTGTTAAAGGTACTGATGATGAAAACGATTTTATTGCACAAGGCGTAACGCAAATTTCGTTTAATGACGTTTCTGTTCCTTTTACCTCATCGCTTAAATATAACGATACATTTGTTACTCTGTCACCAGCCGCTCCTCTTGTCGGCGGCCATTATGAGTATAACATTGAAAAAGTCAGTGTGAAGTCTACAGGTGAAGTCGTGAATATCTCAGCCGCAAGCTCATTTCGTATTGCAGATCAATCTCCTTTTGATATCAATCAATTGCGTTGGGATAATAATAACGGATTAACTGACGGCAAAACTATAGTACTTAAGAATACAGCTAATGAAGATGTTGGTTTTAAGCGTAAATCAAACAATGGTAGTCTTTACTTACCAGCATCAATAGCAACCTTAAGTCATTTTAAAGTTAATTTGCTAGGCTATACAGCCAATGGAAAAGTAAATCCTGCACTAATTGAGAGCACAATTGTATCTGATGGCAACATAAATATTAGCGAGATTAATACAGTTTCAGTTGCTGTTAATGAAACTATTTTAATTGATGACTACTCTGTTGATTTCTACACAAGCCTTCCTGATCGTCAGTGGTATAAGTTATCAAATAATACTTATCAAATAGAAAATCTTGATGACAATCAATTAAGCAGTAAAAATAATGTTACTTTTGGTTATGAGTATGCTGTAAAAGGCAGTTCTGAAATTGTTACAGGCAAAATTACCTTACCTGTGCTTTAAAGGTTAGCTGTTTCTACGGGGGGGAGTTTTGTACTCTCTCCCTTTTTTATCTTCCTTAAAAGGGGGGTCTCACTGAGTTAATAATGTATTCGACAGATATATTTCCTGTTATTAGATATTGACTATTCTGGGGTCAGATAAACTCGTAAGTGTCATTAACAAAGAGTGCTATACGATGGACTTGTGTATTGATAATTAAGATGATCCCAAATTCAATTTTGAGGTTATATATTTAAATCGCCTAGAAGCTTGGTTTGTTGACAATATGGGTGTATGTTTTTTTGGTAGATAAACACGCTACAGGCCATTGCTTTTCGAGTATATAATATATACTAATACATATATTAAAACATTTTATTAACATTTAGTTGAATTTGATGCTATACCTTTTGTTCCCACTTTGGGGTCTTTTTGATGTGAACAGAAGGAACAAAAGATGAAAAGTAAGATGATATATGTAGCTTTAGCAGGTGTTTTAGGTGTGTCGCCAGCGTTGTTTGCACAAGGCCATAAGCATAATGATTTTAACTTTACTGCACAGTCCATTGAGTCACTTAAGTTAACCTCCTTGGTGGCTGTGGACGATACTCAGTTTGTGTTCAATAATGACTTGTTGCGTGAAGATTGGGATAATTTCTTTGCACTGCATGCGCCTGTACTGGAAGATAAAAAAGAGCGTGTTTTGCACTGGGCAGGTTATACAAGTATCAACCCTAAAGTTATCTTAGCGTTGATTGAGCTGCAAAGTGGCTTACTTTCTGATCCTGACGCAGATATTAATAATGCTTTTGCAGGTTTATCGGACGAACACGGTTTTGATGCCCAGCTAGAAGATGTGGTAATGATGTTAAGTCAACGTTTTTATGCATATAAACAGTGGCAAGATAGCCAAGCCACCCCGGAAACATCAAAGTATGCGGGCGAGGAAATCACCAATAGAGTCAATACCAACAGCAGTACTGCAGCGACAGTAGCATTGGTCAGTGTTCTTAAAAAACAAGTATTAAGCAAAGATAATGTTAATTACGCTAAGAGCGATCTAACCGGCTTTTTAGCGACGTTTGAGCTTCTATTCCCTGATAGTCGCGCTCAGTTACAAAGATCCTCTAAAAGTGCACTACAAAGTAGCAATCAGCAGTTTGCCGCGGCTAGTTTTTCAATGAACTTACCATGGTCATCAGGTTATTATTGGTACAGCGGTGGGGCTCACTCTAATACTGGCTCTGGTTATCCATATTCATCGCTTGATTTTAATGATGGCTCTGGTGGTTGGGGCGCAAATACACCATATGTTCAAGCGGCGCATGGCGGTACTATCACACGTTTTTCGTCATGTAATATCCGCGTAACGCATTCGAGTGGATATTCAACCAACTATTATCATATGTCTAATCTGCAGTATAGTAGCGGTGATTTTGTGCAGCCAGGTGCATGGCTCGGTCGTTATGCGAACAATTATAACCAAGCACTATGTGAAGGGGGACAATCATCAGGTCCTCACGTGCATTTTACTTTGTTGTATAACGGCCAGCAGGTGTCATTACATAATCAATATATTAGTGGTCATCGTATTGATGTCGGCAATAGCAACTACGATGACAATTGTAATCGTTTCTACTTTGAGCGTAATGGTTACCGTACTTGTGCATGGGACCGTTTATATCGTTAATATAATTGATTTTACGTAATAATATAGTTGACCGCCTTTAACATAGTTATGGGCGGTTTTTTAGCTGTTGCTAGGCTAGATGATTGAATTTTATCCTCACAGGACATATTAATAAGCTACACCTGTTGATAGGACCTCGTAATGGTAAATGGATTATTAATATTTGCGCTGATTGCGTTTGTAGTTGTTTATTGGCGTTGGCCGGTTATTCAAAACCGCTTGTGGCAAAAAAAGTATCAAGATTATCGTTTAGATGAAAAGCAAAAAACATTATTGTTACGGTATATGCCTATCTATCAAAAAATGACGGATGCTGATCGGGAAAAATTAGAGCGTCATATTGTCTGGTTTCTAAATGAAAAACGCTTTATTGGTTGTGATGGTTTAATTCTAAACGAGAGTATGAAGTTAATAATTGCTGCGGATGCATGTGTGTTGGTGCTTAATAAACCATGGCCACTTTATCAAAATGTGAAAGAAATTTTGCTGTACCCAAGTGCCTATTACGCGCCGCAGACATCTCGTGATAGTGCCGGATTAGTAAGCTATCATAATACTGTTCGTCAAGGCGAGTCATGGCCTGGAGGGACTTTAGTTCTAAGCTGGCACGATGTGCTTGAAGGGAATCGTTTACCCAGTGACGGACATAATTTAGTGTTTCATGAATTTGCTCACCAACTTGATCAAGAAACAGGTAAAACCACAGGCACGCCTATATTAGCTAAAGAGGCAGATTATAAACAGTGGGGGCGTGTTTTTAGCCGCGCTTATAATCAGTTAAAAACTCATGTTGCGTATAATATGCCGCATGTTATTCATAGTTATGGTGCAACTAATGAAGCCGAATTTTTTGCCGTGATCACCGAAACTTTTCTCGAAAAGCCCAGTGAGCTGCGCCATTATGATCCTGAAATATACAGTTTATTGGTCGGCTATTATCAGTTTGATCCAATAAAATGGCATTAACCGCCAAATAACGACGCTTTATCAGATATCGCTGGTAACTTGCTGCCGTTTTTGTTGCAATCATGTTTATAAGATGAAAACCGCAATAAAAATAAGCGAGAAGGCGATGAAACAAATGCTTCATACAGCAATGGCTGTAGCTGTGTCACTGGCGCTATATGGTCAGGCTCAGGCACAAGATAATGATGACAAAAAATGGCAAGTGGATGCGCCACAAGGGCAATTTGTTGATGCTAATATTAGTGTCTCTCAAGGCACTTGGATGAATATCGATGTCAGTCCTGATGGCAAAACCATTGTGTTTGATTTGCTGGGCGATATTTACACTATGCCGATGGCTGGTGGCACTGCCACTCAACAGACCTCTGATATCGCATGGCAAATGCAACCGCGTTTTAGTCCTGATGGTAAACATATTGCGTTTACCTCTGATCAAGGTGGCGGTGATAATATCTGGTTGATGGATTTAAACGGTGAAAATCAAACGGCGGTAACCGATGAAACGTTTCGCTTATTGAACAGCCCCGCATGGAGTCCCGACGGCGACTATATTGTTGCTCGTAAGCATTTTACAGCGAGCCGTTCATTAGGCGCAGGTGAAGTATGGCTTTATCATAAAGCGGGTGGCAAAGGTGTACAACTCACTAAACGTGAGAATGATCAAAAAGATTTAGGTGAGCCGATGTTCTCACCGGATGGCCGTTATGTGTACTTTTCACATGATGCCACACCGGGTAAAACCTTTCATTATTCAAAAGATTCGGTTGCTGGCATTTATAAAATCAAACGCTATGATCGCGAAACGGGTGAGATAGAAACGATTATTGATGGTATGGGCGGCGCGATTAGACCAACCCCGTCGCCAGACGGTAAGAAGCTTGCGTATATTAAACGAGATGATTTTCAAACTAGCCTCTACCTATATGACTTAACCAGCGGTAAGCATACTAAGCTATATGACAAGCTTGAACGTGATATGCAAGAGACTTGGGCTATTCATGGCGTGTATCCAACCATTGCATGGACACCAGATAATAACCAACTGGTATTTTGGGCTGGCGGTACTATTCATAAACTTGATGTGCAAGATGGCGATGTAGAAACCGTACCATTTGAAGTTAAAACCAGTAAGAAAATTCAACAAGCAGTGCGTTTTACACAAAATATTGATAGCGATGAATTTGCTGTAAAAATGTTGCGTAATGTACAGATTTCGCCGGATGGTGAAACAGCAATTTTTGAAGCGCTAGGACATATTTATAAACGCGATTTAGAGTCAGGAAAAATAAAGCGTTTAACTGAACAAAATGACCACTTTGAGTTGTTCCCGCAGTTTTCCCGTGATGGTAAAAAAATAGTCTATGTAACCTGGGATGATAACGAACAGGGGGCTGTTCGAGTTGTCTCTGCGCGTAGTGGTCGCGGTGATGATATTACCACAGAGCCAGGTAAATATGTTGAGCCAACATTTAGTCCTGATGGCAAAACGGTAGTGTACCGTAAAGCCTCAGGAGGCAGCATTTTAAACCCTGATTGGTCACTGCATCCGGGTATTTATGCAGTGAGTAGCAAAGGCGGGAAAGCTGAGTTAATTTCTAAAAGTGGTTATCAGCCGCAGTTTGCATCAGCTAATGATCGAGTTTTTGTGATGAGCCCATGGCCTAAGCCAACGCTAAGTGTGGTTGAACTTGATTCGAAAAAAATCACTAAGCTTTATGAGTCAGAGCATGCTACTGAGTTTAGAGTATCGCCTGATGGCAAGTACCTCGCTTTTGCTGAACGTTTTAAAGTGTTTGTTACGCCATTAGTGCAAAGTGGTAAAACCATTAATATTGGTCCTAAAGACAGCCAATTTCCGATTGAGCAGTTATCTGTTCGTGCCGGTGAGAATATCAGCTGGAGCGCCAGCAGCGATAAACTGTATTGGACGCTAGGCCCAGAGCTTTATCATGCAAGTTTGGCAGGTTTATTTGATATCAATAAAGCGGATGACGCTGACTTTAAAGTAAAAAGTGGCGATAACATTGGCTTTAGTAGCAAAATGGCTGAACCAAAAGGCATGATAGCTTTAACGGGCGCACGTATTATTACCATGAAAGGCGAGCAAGTCATTGAAAATGGTATACTATTAACCGATGGTAAACATATTAAAGCCGTTGGTACAGCTGTTGATATTAACATTCCAAAAGGCGCACAGGTAATTGATGTATCTGGCAAAACAATTATGCCAGGAATTGTTGATGCGCATGCGCATGGTTCACAAGGCAGCGATGAGATCATTCCTGAGCAAAATTGGAAAAACTTAGCGGGCCTATCGTTAGGCGTCACGACAATTCACGATCCATCAAACGATACAACAGAGATTTTTACAGCCAGCGAAATGCAAAAAGCGGGGACTATTGTAGGCCCACGTATTTTCTCAACCGGTACTATTTTATATGGTGCCAATATGCCAGGTTATACATCACACATTGATTCGTTAGATGATGCTAAATTTCACTTAGAGCGATTAAAGAAAGTTGGCGCGTTTAGTGTTAAATCATACAACCAACCACGACGTGAACAACGCCAACAAGTAATTGAAGCTGGCCGAGAGCTTGAAATGATGGTGGTGCCAGAAGGTGGTTCATTATTACAGCATAATTTAACGATGGTGGTTGATGGTCATACGGGCATTGAGCACTCAATTCCCGTGGCGAATATTTATGATGATATCAAGCAGCTTTGGTCACAAAGTGATGTAGGCTACACGCCAACACTTGGTGTGGCATATGGCGGCATCTGGGGAGAAAACTATTGGTATGATAAGACTGATGTGTGGAATCACCCGCGCTTAAGTAAATTTGTGCCAAAAAACCAATTATTACCACGTTCAATGCGCCGTGTTAAAGCACCCGATCACCACTATAATCACTTTAACAATGCACGGGTAGCAAAAGAGCTACAAGATTTAGGTGTTTTAGTGAATCTAGGTGCACATGGTCAGCGCGAAGGCCTTGCAGCGCACTGGGAGATTTGGATGTTTGCTCAAGGTGGTATGAGTCCACTGGAAGCTATTCGTGCGGCGACGCTTGATCCGGCCAAGTACATCGGCCTTGATCAGAATATCGGCTCATTGGAAGTCGGTAAACTTGCTGACCTAATGGTGATTGATGGTAATCCACTGACTAATATTCGTGATACAGATAAAGTTGATTATACGATGATCAACGGTCGGTTATTTGATGCCGCGACTATGAATGAAGTTGGCAAAAAAGCACGCGACAAATTGTACTTTGAAGATAAGTAATTATTAGTGTTATAACCAATCAAAAGCGGCTGAACAGCCGCTTTTTTTATATGCTACTTGCTATAAGTTGGCGTAATAATACTGGGTCTTGCAATAGTGTATTACTGGAGTGCGTCACTCTAGCCTGACAGATCATACCTTCTTTTAAGGTCATTAATAATTGTGCTAACTGTATGGTTTTTTCTAACTGACCTTTAAGTTGTTCTGTGTGTGAGAGTTTATCGAACAATAATTGTAAAACTGATTCTTTGTGTGCTTTGCAAAGCATCGCGATAGGGTGCTCGCTGTGTGGAAACTCCGCTGCGGTATTAATAAAAAAACAGCCATTAAAAGGTCCAAGCTCAGAGACTTTATTATCTATCCAAGCGGAGAGTGCGCTAAAAAGTGCATTAGCCACTTCGAAGGGGGTATTGCAGTTTTCTAATTGTTCATACAACCACTGATTAAAGCGCTGATCTCTGAGCTCTAAACACGCACAGATCAACTCATCTTTACTGACGAAATGATTATAAAGCGTTTTTTTTGCAACACCTGCTTCTTTAAGTATTTCATTAATGCCTACCGCATGGATCCCTCTTTGATAGAACGCACTGAGTGCGGTATTAATTATCTGGGTACGTTTATCCATGGTTGCTCCTAGTCAAAAAGTAAGCTTGACATAAGTAGACCGACTTGTCTATCATCTAAATGTAGACAAGTCGGTCTACCTCTAAAGGAAGTAATATTAATGAATGATGTATTTTACAAAGCCGTTATCGCGGGTATCTTTTCTGCACTGACACTTTCGGTATTAGCATATTTAGAAAGTTTAGGGAATTATGGTGTATGGCTTATGGCACCATTTGGCGCAACTGCGGTGCTGGTGTTTGGTGTACCAAAAAGCCCTTTAGCAAAAGCAAAAAATGTTATTGTAGGGCATTTCATCACTGCCGTGATAGGTTTGGCTTTTATTAGTTTTATAGGCGTGGATCCGATCAGTATTGCTATTGCGACTGGATTAGCTGTGACCGCAATGATGTTGACTAACACCATACATCCTGCAGCAGGGGCCAACCCTATTTTAATTATGGTCAGTGGTCAAAGTTGGGACTTTTTGATTATGCCAGTTCTTGTTGGTACCGTGTTTATTGTTATCTGTGGGTATATATCAGGGTGGTTGAATACAAAACTCGACGTTGTTGGCCATAAAAAAACCGCTTAAAAGCGGTTTTTTTATGCTACGAGTCTAAAGTTATTACACAACACCGCGAGGTAAGCGGCAATCGTGATCTTTTTTAGCTAGGTACACAATCCAAAACTCTTCGGCAGTGTAACCTTCTTCATTAGCTGTTGTTATAGTAAATGGTGCTTTTTTAACAGCTGCTTTAGCTGGCACTGCTGATTTAGTTTTAGTTTTCTTAGCAGGTGCTGCAGGTTGTGCAGACGTATCGCCTGAAGTTAGCTGCTCTGTTAATTCAGCAACTTCTGCAAGGCGCAAGTTTTTGCCGCCGTCGATGCTGTACCAACCAGGTTTGCTGGTGATTTCAGGTTTCTTACCATTGGCTGCTTGGTATGCTGCTTCAAAGGCATTTAATACTTCTGTTTTGTCTAGTTTGCTCATCAGAGGCCCTATACGTTGTAAACACAGATTGAGAATATTTATTTATACCTATTTTTGACTTACTTTTCAATTTTTTGCGATTTTCCTTCCATTTTAGCCCTATAAACGCCAAAATTTGCACAAAATTTAACGCTAATCTGGAATAAAAAAATGCAGCGCAGAGAATTTAACCAATTACTAAATACCATTTTAAGACCTGATTCTATTCAAGACTTTTGCCCAAATGGGCTACAAGTCGAAGGACGTGAACAGATAAAAAAAATTGTTACAGGTGTCACTGCCAGTCAAGCATTAATCGATGCTGCAATTGCGCATGGCGCAGACACAATATTAGTTCATCATGGTTATTTCTGGAAAGGTGAAGCGCAACCTATTACCGGTATGAAAAAGCGTCGCATAGCTGCGTTACTTAATCATGATATCAATTTATTTGCCTATCATTTACCTCTTGATGTGCATCCATCAATCGGTAATAACGCGCAATTAGCACAGCTACTTGATTTAGAAATACTCGATGGTTTGGAGCCTGTAGCAAATAGTGTCGCAGTCAAAGGGCGTTTAAAAATCCCAATGAGTGGTGAGCAATTTGCACAAAAAATATTAACAGTGCTTGCTCGTGAACCTTTAGTGAGTCTAGTACGTGATGAGCTAATTGAGACCATCGCTTGGTGTACTGGAGGTGGTCAAGGTTATATTGATTTGGCTGCTAGCCAGGGGATTGATGCCTATTTAACAGGCGAGGCTTCAGAGCAGACCATTCACAGTTCGCGTGAGCAAAAGATCGATTTTTTTGCCGCAGGCCATCACGCCACCGAACGCTATGGCATAAAAGCGCTCGGTGAGTTATTGGCTGAGCAACATGGTTTTGATGTAACCTTCATTGATATAGACAACCCAGTTTGAGTTGCCAGCTAATTCACTTTAAGTGAGTTAGACCTTAAAGCGCTTCTGGATCAATCCAGCGGCGCACACTTATCAAAAACATGCCTATTCTTTCATGCCAATCACGGGTCACCGCTAATAGCACATCAGCACTTGGAATATACTGTTTATGGGTAGGCCATTCGCTAAAGTCATGAAAGTCAGTGGCGGCTGGAATAACATCAACGCCTTGGCTATTAAATAGATCTTTTGCTCGTGCCATGTGACTTGCCGAAGTTACCAGTGCAACTTTAAAATCAACTAGAGCAGGTGCTAAAAGCCGTGCTTCATCGGCGGTATCCATAGCCGTAGGATTTTGTTTAATACGCTGCGCATCAATACCTAAACTTATCGCGGTTTGTTGCATCAAACTACTGTTGGTCACTTTATTGTAACCGCCACCTGAAACAATAAGTTGAGCTTGTGGGTACACATATGCTAAGCGCATAGCTTCGATTAGGCGGCTTTTAGCACAATTACCAAGTTGGCTATTGGCGTTAAGTTTTGGGTTAGGATTTATATCACAACCAAGTACCACTATTTTATCGAGTATCGGCTGTTTATTTGTATCAAAAACATACTTTAACTGTGAATTTGGAGCAATTATTTTTTGACCAATAAAAGGGGTACTGATCAGCAATAAACTGGTAATTGCGATTAAACCAATAAATATGCTGACTTTCTTGGTACGCAGTGCGATTAATAAGCAAACAAAGCACAGTAGAGCAAACAGAGGCAATGGCATTAGCATTGCACCGAGGATTTTTTTCAGTTCAAACATCACAGTAGCACACATAAAGGGGTTTTCTGTATGCTACTGGGTTAAACCTATTTTATCGACCGTTATTTAACTTACAGGTATTTAAAAAGTGGCGATACACTGGGTTATCTTTCATATTCTTTTTCATGGCTAAATACATTGGACGGGTTAATCCCAGCGCGCCTAATGGAATCGACTTAATGAGTCCTTGGCTTTCATATGGTGTTACTAACCAATCCGGTAATGCTGCAACCCCCATTCCGGCACTGACAAGCTGAAAAATGAGCAAGCCCTGATCTACGGTTTTCAAGGTGCCATCAAAACGTGCATTTTGAATAAAATGTTTGAAGATATCCTGACGCTCTCGTGGAATAGGGTATGAAATAATCGTCTCGTTTTTCAAATCAAGCGCCGTTACATAGGCTTTTTTCGCTAGTTCATGATCTGGGGCAACAATTAATTTAAGCTTAAAATCAAATAAATGTGCGTATTCAAGTTTATCTGGTTCACGAATGTCTGAAGTGAGTACTAAATCTAATTCATCACTGAGCAGCTCAGGAATAGCGTCATAACTAAAGCCGCGCTCATAATCAACTTTGATATCAGGCCAAAAGTTATTGAATTCTTTAATTGTTGGTAATAACCAATGAAAACAAGCATGGCATTCAACACTGAGTCGTAATTGTGAAATTGGTTGATTAAGACTTTCTTTTAAACGGCATTTGGTTGCTTCAACACGCGGGAGTACTTCGCTGGCAAGTTCAAGTAATAGCATACCTTGTGGGGTAAAGCGCACCGGTTGAGTTTTACGTTCAAATAGTTGGCAATCAAGCTTGTTTTCTAAATCTTTGATTTGATGAGATAAAGCGGATTGAGTCAAAAATAATTCGCGCGCAGTATTTACCAAAGAACCGGTTTCTTTCAAGGTTGCGATGGTCTTTAAGTGTTTTACATCAATCATCTTTAATAATTCTCATGGTAAAGGTGAGTTTAACTCAGATTACAGCCATAATACGCCTTAAATTAAGATGCTTCAACGTCTAGATGGCTATAAATCCCGTTTTTTTACGTGAAATTTACAAATCTACTATAGCACCATATTTGACAGCGATGTCATTGTGTTTTTTGAGTTTGCAAAAAATCATTTCCATGAATTTACCTCAAGTTGAAACTGAGGAAGCATCAATTGTTTGATGTCAGGTATAGGTTTATGGTTTTAGCTATCTAAACAGCTGGAAGGGAATTTCAACATGGCACAATTACATAACTTAGGTTTTCCTCGCATAGGTAGAAAGCGTGAACTAAAATTTGCAGTAGAATCATACTGGGCTGGTAAAATCAGCCAAGAGCAGTTGCTTGATCAAGGTAAGACGATCCGGGCAGAAAATTGGGCTCTTCAAGCAGATGCTGGGATTGATTTATTACCGGTAGGTGACTTTGCTTGGTATGACCATGTGTTATCTACCTCTTTATTGATTGGCGCAGTGCCCAAGCGTCATCAAAAAGCGGATGGTAGCATTGATCTTGATACATTATTTCGTATTGGGCGTGGTCGTGCACCAAGCGGTTGTTCATGTGCAGCAAGCGAAATGACAAAGTGGTTTAATACTAATTATCATTACATAGTTCCAGAGCTAACTCATGATCAGCAGTTTCAACTAACTTGCACTGAGTTATTCGAGCAAGTTACTCAAGCACAAGCATTGGGGCACAATGCAAAAGTAGTATTGGTCGGCCCAGTCACTTATCTTTACTTAGCAAAATGTGCAGGTGAGGAGTTTGATAAACTTAGCTTACTTGAAAAACTATTAGCTGTTTATCAACACGTGTTCGCTAAATTAGCGCAGCAAGGGATTGAATGGGTACAGGTTGATGAGCCTATATTAGGTTTAGAGCTGACTGAAGATTATCAAGAGGCATTAAAAACAAGCTTTCGTGCACTTGCAGGTCAAGGCGTGAAGTTGTTACTTGCTAGTTATTTTGACTCAGTCACTGCCTACTTTGATGATATTGCAGGTTACCCTGTTGATGGCGTACATTTTGATTGTGTTGCAACAAATGTTGATGTTGCAAAACTAGATATATTATTAAGTACAGATCAAGTTTTATCATTAGGCGTAGTAAATGGCCGTAATATTTGGCGTACTGATTTAGAGGCTGTATTTAATAGCATAAAAGACATTGCGCTAAAGCGCGGTGATAATCTATGGCTTGCCCCATCTTGTTCTTTACTGCATACACCGGTTGATTTAGAGCAAGAAGAAAAGCTCGATGATGAACTTTGTTCATGGCTTGCATTTGCAAAACAAAAAGGCCAAGAGCTGTCATTATTAAAAGCCGCGCTTGAAAGCAATGATATCAGTGAGCTCGTTGCTTATTCAGCACCTATTAAAGCACGCTTAACCTCTACTCGTGTAAATAATACAGCTGTACAACAGCGTGTAACTGCACTCACCGCAAAAGACGGTAAGCGTAATCATGCATTTGCTCAACGTATTGAAAAACAACATGCAGCACTTAATTTACCGCTACTGCCGACCACCACGATAGGATCATTTCCACAAACTCAAGTAATTCGTCAAGCACGCCGTGATTATAAAGCCGGTGAATTATCTGCGGATGATTATCAAAGGCAAATGAAAGCAGAAATTCGCTACGCTGTTGAAGAGCAAGAGGCGCTTGATTTAGATGTGTTAGTGCACGGCGAAGCGGAGCGTAATGACATGGTTGAATACTTTGCTGAACTATTAGAAGGCTTTGCTTTTACCCAGTTTGGTTGGGTGCAAAGCTACGGCTCGCGATGTGTAAAACCACCTGTAATTTGGGGGGATGTATCACGTGAAAAAGCGATGACGGTTCAGTGGACAAAATACGCACAGTCGCTGACGAGTAAGAAAATGAAAGGCATGCTAACAGGTCCTGTAACTATTCTGTTTTGGTCATTCATTCGTGATGATTTAGACAAACCCACCATCGCTAATCAAATTGCACTTGCGTTACGTGATGAAGTGGTCGATTTACAAAATGCCGGTATTGATATTATTCAAATTGATGAACCTGCATTTCGTGAAGGTATGCCGCTTAAATGTAGCCAATGGCAAGCATATTTAGAATGGGCAGCGTATGCATTTAGGGTCTCAGCAAGCGGTGTGAAAGATGAAACACAAATTCATACTCACATGTGTTACGCCGAATTTAACGGTATTATTGCCGCGATTGCAGATATGGATGCCGATGTGATCACCATTGAAACCTCACGTTCTAACATGGAACTACTTGAAGCATTTGAGAATTTTGATTATCCAAATGATATTGGTCCAGGTGTATATGATATTCACACTCCGAATGTACCGGATATTGCATGGATGAAAACGTTGATCCATAAAGCCGCACGAAAAATACCGGTTGCGCGTTTATGGGTAAACCCGGACTGTGGTTTGAAAACCCGTGGTTGGCAAGAAACGCGACAAGCTCTTGATAATATGGTTAAAGCAACCAAAGAGCTGCGTGAGGAGCTGCAGTAAAGAACATCTCCTACGATGTAAAGCCCTAACAAAACTTAGTTAGGGCTTTTTTTGTTGCTCTGATTTGAGTTCATCTTCATCGGTTGGTTTTTTAAAATCCATTTTTGCTGAGTGTTTGATCAGCAAAATATTACCGATAATGATTGCCAACACTAAGATGATGATGAGTATATGCCAAATTTGCATGGTGATCTCTAACGAGTCATTTATAAGTACTTAGTGTAGCAAAGATTTCTAGGGTTAAAAACGTCTAGAAAACGACAGCGAAATAAAATCAAGACCTGGGTTTGGTCTTTTAAACCCTGCATTTGAATAGTGTAAATAACGCACCGCAGCTTTGGTTTTTCCAAAATCAGCAACAAAGCCTAGTCGGTCTTCAAACTGGTAGTGGGTACTCACATTTTTGCCGGCGAAGTGAGTGTCATTGACTAATGAAACCCCTATGCCGGCTTCGAAATACAAAGGAATACCGCGCACTGAGCTGATCAGATGTTGAAATACCGGGGATATTGCAAGGACAACATTTGTCTGATGGCTATTATCTGCGCCGTATTCCCAAATATTAATACTTGATTCTAAGTAAATATGGGTATTTTCAATTAATGATTGTAGTGCCGGAGCATGGTATTGGTATGCCAGTTTTAAACCTTTAACATCACCTTCCCCCTGAATGTAATCAATGGCATAGCCATGAGGGGAAAGTGTATAGGGCGCGCCATAAGATAGTCTGCTGAACATGGAAATAGATAATAAAATCAATACAGTTAATGTTTTAAATAACATGGTAAAGCTCTTTAGATGAAAACGTTATTTACAAAATAAGGGCGTGGGGGAGGCTAATTCAAGTGGCATAAATTCACAGACTCTGTGTGTTATTACATGAGCTTAGCTAACAATATGAAATAAAAAGATTAAATCAATTGATGCCGTGTTGGCACTAATAAGGTGCTATTTTGAGGCTTTTTAATCTCTTATGAACAGCGTAAATTACGCTACAAGATTTACTTAGGACTTATCAACAATGACTTCACTTGGTCGTTATTTATTATTAATCGCGCTAGTTTTTAGTGCTTCCTTGTTTGCGCAAACACAACAGTCACCTAATCAGTTATTAACTCAGGTAGGCGATCAGCTGTTTAGTGAAATTGGCAAAATAAACAGCCAAGGCACAGCGAGCAAAAGTGACATGGCACACATTGTTGATCAGTATTTAATGCCTAATATAGATGTTAAATTTGTTTCCTATAAATTATTAGGTAAGCACATTAAAGGTATCGATCGCCAACAAGCGACTGCATTTATAAGTGCAGTGGAGCATTACTTAACCACTACCTATGCTAGTGCATTAATGAAATATACCGGGCAAGAAATAAAATTCGAAGAAAGTAACGATGCTGCAGAGAGCGAGTTTGCCACGGTTAAGACG
Source organism: Pseudoalteromonas sp. SG41-2 (assembly GCF_014164535.1). Classification (NCBI taxonomy): domain Bacteria; kingdom Pseudomonadati; phylum Pseudomonadota; class Gammaproteobacteria; order Alteromonadales; family Pseudoalteromonadaceae; genus Pseudoalteromonas; species Pseudoalteromonas sp. SG41-2. The sequence continues at coordinate 93,982 of NZ_JACJFK010000016.1, forward strand.
CAAATTATTGCAGATAATGCGCCAACGATTGACTTACACTTTAAGCTTCGCCAAGGCAAAGATGGTAGCTGGAAAGTATATGATATTGTCGCTGAAGGTATTTCGTTACTCAGTGCAAAGCAAAAAGAAGTTATTCAACGAATTTCAGAAGTTGGCCTTGACCAAGTGACAGCTGAGCTTAACAGTAAGTAATCATTTCCAAGTAAGTCTCCAACCTAAAGCACCGTGCAGTGTTAACTGCATGGTGCTTTGTTATTTTCTTTTAAAATCACACGGTTTGGCTATAGCGTGTGGTTTTGGGTATGCTAGAATAAGCGCTTACATACCCACTGGTATCACTAATTTACTGGGGTACTTAAAATTATATTAAGCGCAGTGTCAGTTTGTAGTTGTTAAACTCTTTTACTGACCTTTGTACCGAGCAAGATAGACACTGGAGTTGTGTTTTTTTAATGGAAAATGTACTTATTTGGCCTAAAGAATACCCGTTATTAGTCAAAGGACTTATTGAGCAAAACGGTGCATTTATTTTAGACGCTTTAGAAGCATGGCCGGCTTGTCGCTCGACTGAAGAAGACAATGGCGTGTGTACCACTGTGCTACCGCCTATCTATTATTTAACCTGGTTAACTCCCCTTGAGCCATTTGAAGAGTGTTTTTTCCAACATATCTGTGAATATGATGAAGCCGCTCAACAGTATATTTCGGCAGCTAAAGATTACTATTTTGATAACGAGTATAGCCCAGAGAGTTTAGTGCTATTACTTTGCCAACGCCTTGAAAAATATGCAGCTGTAGCGTCACAAACAACGATAGAAACACCCGTTACGTTATTATCTCAGTTATTCTCAAAACGCTATTTTACAATCATCGAGTATGCGCTCAATGCGGGCAGTAAAATGAGTGCCGAAGATGCCTTGGCACTGTGGAAAGAAGTTGATTTTCGTGAACGTTTTAGCACCTTTATACCTGACTCAATCGATGACGTTAATGCGTTAAGTGAATTAGCGGCGAAAAAAGTTGCTGGCGGAAAGGATTATTTCACCTTATTAACCCAAGTATCACCAGATGTTGACTCAGTGGTGCTATTAGAACAAGCACTGTTGGCGCATTTGCGTTTTGACACAGCTAAACAAACGATGGCGATGCGTTTTATAGAGCAAGGTGCAACAGGCACGTTGGCGGATGAAAATGGTAAAACGGCCTTTATGTGGGCAGTTGAAAAAGGGTTTGTTAATTTAGTACAAACCTTATTAGATAAACAAGATAAAAAACAACGTGATGCCCTTGGTAACAGTGCTTTACATTATGCGGTACTAGCAAAAAATGAACCTTTGATGGTGCTATTATTGAAGTCTGGCTATGACTTTCGTGTTCGTAACTGTGATGGCTTAAGTTGTTATCGTTTAGCAGTGAGTGTTAAAGCCAGTCAGTTAGTGAAATGCTTAGAGCGTGATTTTGGTATTAAAGAATTATCGCCGGATGGACAATTTTCGCGGATCAAAAAAGTCCACGCCTTACATGCCATCGTGACTTTATTGTTGCCGCTACAGTTGTTTTTCTTTTTTGATGATTCGATTGCAATTAAAAGTGAACTGACGCTTTGCTTAACCATGTTGGCAATTGTCTGCTTCTTTTTTGCAATTAGTTTGAAGCGCTGCGCTTTATACCCTCATATTAAACACCCATGGGGGTTATTTGTACTGCGTTGTTGCTCATTGATCAGTTTAGTTGGGCAGCTAGGCTTAGCAAGTATTGTTGCATTGGCAACGTTAAGTGAAGTTGTTTAAGCTTCTTGCATGTACCGTAGACAAAAACGCGCTAATTAAGCGCGTTTTTTAGTTGTTATACCAATCGTGTTAAGTTACTGACCATTTAGCTCGCTAGAATGGTTAAATATTTAAGTCGTTTGGTATTAACTTTAGTCTTTTTTATTAAATTCATGAGCCGCTTTTTCTGTTGCTAACTCATCTTTTAGTTTTTGAATTTTTAGCCCCAGCTCTTGACCTCGGTGACGTGCATAATAAGTACAACCAATAAACATCATACTGGCGAACAGCAGCTCTAAAACGACCCATATTAGTTGTTCTTGTGCGACCCACAGTAGGGTAAAACCGTGAATAAAATAGAACATAACAATAAAGTTTGCCCACGCATACGTATAAGGTTTATCTTGAATGATGCCTTTTAGCGGCAGTAAAAGCGGCAGAATATACACAACAAAAATAAATCCATTGCTATGACCTTCTCTAGGCTCTAATAAAAACAACCAAAGTGGCATCAGCAGTAACAAGCCAATATAGCCAATTATTGCAATACGTTGAAAACGGATAGTGATAGCCTTTTTCGGTGTGAGTTGTGGGTTTAAATCGCTGTGCGATGTCATTGTAATTTTCTCGTGATTTTAACTAAGCGTTGGCCAACGCTTTGGCAAATTTTAATTTCGTCTTTACTTAATTGCGCGCTATTTTGTGCACCAGCAACATGGCTTGCACCATAGGGAGTGCCACCGGTTTGTGTGGCAAGTAATTCCGGTACTTCATAGGGCACACCCATTAACAGCATACCGTGGTGTAATAATGGCAGTGACAAATTAAGCAACGTTGCTTCATTGCCGCCATGCATGCTACTTGATGATGAGAATACACAGGCTGGTTTATCTATTAATTGCCCTTTTAACCATAAGTCGCTGGTGGTTTCCCAAAAAGCTTTGGCTTGTGAGGCCATCATACCAAAGCGAGTAGGGGTGCCAAATGCTAACCCATCACACTGGATTAAGTCATCTTTGCTGATCACAATATCGTGAGGTTCTCTAGCTACAAAGGTTCTTAGCAGTGCAGTACCGCCTTGGCATTCAATCGACTCTGCAATTTCATGTGCCATGGCTGCAACAGAGCCGTGACTTGAATGATACAACACAACAATAGTGACGCTCATTAAAGTACGCTTAGTACGTTTTCTGGTGGGCGACCCAGTGCGGCTTTATTGTTATTTACCACAATAGGGCGCTCAATTAATTTTGGATTGCTAACCATGGCTGCAATGAGTACGTTTTCATCATGCTCATTTTTAAGGTCTAACTCTTTGTAAATATCTTCTTTAGTACGCATTAGTTCACGTACTGAAGAAAACCCTAGCTGTTTAACTAAGATGCTGATTTGCTCATGATTCAATGGTGTTTTTAAGTATTCGATTATCTCTGGCTGAATCGATTTTTGCTCAAGTAGGGCTAATGTTTCACGCGATTTTGAACAACGTGGATTATGAAAAATAGTAACAGACATAGTAACAATCCAATTAGATAAAGTAAGGCTATTTTAGGCCAAGCAGCACCAGACTTAAAGCCTTGCGAGCTCTTTTTGCATTTGGCGGTATTGCGTTAACAATGCTTTGAGACGTTGTTGTTTAATTAGCTCTTGTGGTTCTACAAAATTGAGTGCTTTTTGTACTTCGTCAGCGGCTTTTAAGTAGGCGCCGTATTGTGCAAGAACGTCGGCATTTGCTTCATGATAAGCGGCTAAGTTATCTTGCTTTTTATAGGCATCTGCAAGAAGTTGCATGCCTAAATTATGTTCAGGCTTTTCGAGTAAAAATGATTTTAATATTTGCACTGCAACATCGTATTGCTCAGCTTCAAGTGCAGCATTGGCATAGTTTAAGGTAATAACTTGATTGTTAGGACGGTTTTCATGCAACGCGGCTAAAAACTTTACTGCTTCGGCGGCTTTATTCTGAGCTATCAATAGATCAGTATGCGTATCAATATAGAATAAATTTTTAGGATCAGACTTTAAAAGTTCGTCTAAAATAGGCGCCGCTTCATCGAGCTTTTTTTGATCCAATAAACTAATACCCAAGCCATAATTAAGCGCTGTTTTATTATAAAAACTGTTTTCACGTATGAGCTTTCTAAAGAAGTTTTCAGCCGCTTCTGGTGTTTGGTGGTAGCGAGCAATCACGCGGCTTTTGGCAAGGTTAAATTCTAAGCTATCCGGAAGTTGACGTTTTTCAAATTGCTGTGCACGTAAGCGCACATCAGACACGCGGCTCTCAGGTAATGGGTGAGTCAGCAAAAAGGCCGGTGGCTTGTATTTATAACGAATTTGCGCAGCAAGTTTAGTTAAGAATTCACTGGATGCGTAAGGATCAAATCCTGCATTATTGAGTGTTTGCATACCAATGCGGTCGGCTTCTTGCTCAGCTGAGCGGCTATGAGTGAGTTGACTAAATGCGCTTTGTGTTTGACTGGCTGAGATAATCGCGATACCGGCATCAGGAGACACGACGGTTGCTAAAATACCGGCAATCATACCGGCGATAGTGAGTGCGCTGTTATCTTGTTGTTGTTGCATGCGACGTGCAAGGTGGCGCTGGGTAACGTGGGCAATTTCGTGACCAAGTACTGAGGCAAACTGACTTTCGTTATCGGATTGCGCAATTAAACCGGTGTGAACTCCTACATGGCCACCATAAAAAGCAAATGCGTTGATTTCCGGATTATTGATCCAAAAAAATGAAAACGGAAAGCGTACATCATTGGCATTGGCAACTAGCTTGCGGCCAATTGTGGTTAAATATTCATCAAGCACAGGATCATTAACAACCGGTGATGAGCCACGAATTTGCATCATCATCACCTTCCCGATAGCTTGTTCTTTTTCAAGCGGCAAAGCTTGTAATGCTGAAGTACCAAGATCTGGCAATGTAAAATTGGTTTGTGCCTTTAATGGCTCACTTACCAGCACACTAAATGTTAAAAGTGTACTGAATAATGTAATAAAGGCTGATTTAAGCTGCATTTTATTCCTTGTTATGGTTTTCACCTAGCATGAGTTTAGCAATGTCGATTTCGTCACTGCATGCTCTGCTATCTCGTTCGCACAATTGATACAATTCTTTGATTGTGACCCCATCTAGCTTTACAACGTTCAATTCTCGCTGTAAAAAACTAATGATTTTATGTACTACCTTGTGTGCATGGAGAATAAGCGCCTTATCTGCTTTGTCACCACGTTCAAAGTAAAAACCAATAAACTTATGTAATTGGTTAATCCGGATCAAACTTTTCATTGACACTGGATCCCACTCGTTAAACTCCATAAAGCGGTTATCTTTAACGTATTTATCTATTGTAACGTCTTTTGCGTAGGGTTGTGCCCATAATTCAAAGCCTCGGTCGGTGAACACTTGATGCAACGCAATTCTTGGCTTATTTTCACAGTGGATCTCCCCAAGAGTGTCTTCATGACCTCCTAGTAAATCGAGATTCCAATTGCGCCTATCAATTATTTTTTTCACGGCATTATCAAAACCGTGTTCTAATATCCCCTCCGACTCGCTCACTGAAGAGGCGACAAGGTGATAGAAGGGTGGGAGTTCACCCCAATTTATTTGTTTTTTATACCAGTTAATTTCTTTAAGAGTTGGATTACTGGGTAGTTGCGCTTTATTATGCGTGCCAGACATTAACTTATCCTTACTACAAACTATGCTACAAGGATAAACTATTGCGATGCGTGTTTTAAGAAAAAGTTACATTTGTTATTAATAGTACTGATAAAGACCGTATTATTCATTTTTATAGGGTAGATAATTGGTTATGCTAGAGCAAGACTTGCGCGGATTTAAATGCCCGCAGCAATTTATCCAGTTTAAGTTGGCTTTGCGCCAAGCTTTAGCTGCGGCGCAATCGATAAGATTTACACTTTTGGCAGACCAATCTACCAAAGATATGGAGCGCTTTTTGCAAAAAAATCATTATCAGTACAAATTAGAGCAACAACGTGGATTGTTAATCGTGGAGCTAAATCGTGTTTGAATATGTAAAAATGTGGTACGAAAGGAAGTTTTCAGATCCGCATTCAGTGACCTTATTGTTTTTATTACTCGCTTTAATGGCGATGTTTTATTTCTTTGGTGCACTTATTGTACCTGTGCTGATTGCTTTAGTGATTGCTTATCTGCTTGATTGGCCGGTTGCGCATTTAGAGGGTTTTGGCTTACATCGCTTTACTGCCACTATTATAGTGATGTTGATTTTTTCAGGGTTGATGCTGACCTTAGTGATCGGCATGGGCCCAATACTGTGGCAGCAAGCTAGTAATTTAGTGCAAGAAAGCCCGCACATGATAGAGCAGGGAAAATCTTTTTTACTGCACTTGCCTGAGCAATACCCCAGTTTAATTAATGCAGAGCAAGTACAATCAGTGGTCAGCAGTGTTGAAGCCAAAGCAATTGAGTTTGGCCAAGTATTATTATCGGTCTCGTTGACATCATTAAAAGATGTAGTGGCGTGGTTGATCTATCTTATTTTAGTACCATTACTGGTATTCTTTATGCTCAAAGATAAGCTGGAGTTGATCAGAAGTGCAGAAAAACTCGTTCCAAAACAAAGACGCTTAATCTTGCAGGTATGGCACGAAATGAACCAACAGATCATGAATTATATTCGTGGTAAGGTGTTTGAAATTTTGATTGTAGGCTCAGTATCGTTTATCGCGTTCACTATTTTTGATTTACGTTATGCAGCGCTATTGGGCGTATTAGTGGGTTTATCAGTATTGATCCCTTTTGTGGGTGCGGCACTTGTTACCATACCGGTTGCGGCCGTGGCATTATTTCAATTTGGTTTAGAAACCCAGTTTTGGACCATACTGATCATCTACGGCATTATTCAAGCATTAGATGGTAATGTGCTGGTGCCGTTACTATTTTCTGAAGCGGTTGATCTGAACCCGGTATTTATTATTGTTGCGGTACTGTTTTTTGGTGGCTTATGGGGTTTTTGGGGCGTGTTTTTTGCAATTCCACTAGCGTCATTGGTAAAAGCCTTACTCAATGCTTGGTCAACGAAACAAGAAGAACAACTGATTGAGCATAGCTAACACGAACTTTGTTTAATTAGCTTTATACCTAAATCACCTGAAGATTTAGGTATTTTGGGTATAGTATCAAATGGTATAGAAAACGCACTTGAGAGACTAATTGATTCTTACGCGACCCATTAATTTTATGTAGAATGGGTTATAAGATATATCTTTTAGTAATATGGTGCGTTTTTTAATGTCTGATTTAATATTACCTACTGACTCATCGTCACAAATTTACCTTGATGCAAACGCAACAACACCGGTGCTACCTTGTATTGCAGAGGTTGTTTCGCATACTATGCAAATCTGCTTTGGTAACCCTTCTTCTTCACACATTACCGGTATTCAAGCTAAACACTTATTAGAGCAAACACGTCAAAAAGCCCGTGATGTGATAGGTGCACAGCAGGGGGATATTTTATTCACTTCTGGGGCTACCGAAGGAATTCAAACAGCTGTCGTGTCTACGCTCATAGCAGCTAAAGAGCATGCTAAACCAAACCCAGTATTACTGTATGGCGCGACTGAACATAAAGCAGTACCTAATACATTAATACATTGGAATGCCGTATTGGGTATAAACGCAACCGTGCTTGCGATCCCGGTATCGAGTGATGGCCTTTTAGATTTAGATTTTATTGCTCAACACGCTGGTGATGCACTGATGATTTGTACCATGGCAGTTAACAATGAAACCGGTGTTTATCAAGATTTAAAAGCGATTGAAAAGGTAATACGAGCACATAACACGGAAGTTGCGTGGATGGTGGATTGCGTACAAGCGCTAGGGAAAACCGCATTAGCCCTTAGTGATACAACGATTGACTACGCGCCATTTTCAGGCCATAAACTTTACGCACCGAAAGGTATAGGCGTGTTGTATATTCGTCAAGGCAGTGCCTATACGCCATTTATTGCCGGTGGTGGTCAAGAAAGTGGCATGCGCTCCGGTACTGAAAACCTGCCAGGCATCGCAGGTCTTAACAAACTGTTTTGTTTATTGCTGGATAAAACAAACGATACGTTTAAATCAATCGATGTGTTAAACGGCTATCGTGAACAATTACATCAGGCTTTAGTGGATACCTTTGGTAATATAACCTTTAATCATACTTTTGCATTGTCAGTACCAACAACGTTAAATTTTGCTGTTGATGAACTCAGTAGTAAAGAAGTGATGGATTTGTTCGATGCGGCAGGTATTCGTATCAGTGGTGGCTCAGCCTGTAGCTCAGGCGCAAATCGTAGTTTTGTGTTAGATGCCATGGGCGTGAGTGATTGGCGTAGTGAAAATGCAATACGTTTATCATTTGGACCGGCGACAACACAGGCTGAAATAACCACTGCCTGTGCGCGTATTCGTTCACTTAAACCAATATTACAAGCTAATTGTTTGGTGGTTTCAGATTCGTCATCACCACAGCAAGAAGCGTGTGCATTAGGGTTAACACAATTTAGACATCAAGGTGCGTGTTGTTGGTTGTATGTCAGTCAAGATAAACAAGCAGTGATCATTGACCCAATTATTGAGCTTATCCCGCGGCTTGAAAAAATAGTACACACACAAAATTTAACGGTAGCAGCCATTTTAGACACACATGCCCATCAAGAGCGATGCTGTGCGACTACATTGTTAGCTCAGGCCTTAAAATTCAGTTTGCATGACGAGCATGAATTAGGGTGGCCAGTGCAGCAAACGAGTATTGCATTACCTGAATGCACCATTGAGCGCTTAGCAACACCCGGGCACAGCCAAGATAGTGTTAGTTATTTATTGCGGTGTAACAACTCTCAACAAGTGCTATTTTGCTTTTGCGGTGATTTGCTACTGCCTGCTGGGCTTGGTAATACTGCAATTGACGGTGGGGATGCGTTAGCTATGGCACACTCATTACGTCAACTATCAACATGCTTAGCAGAGTCGACAGTTATTTGTTCTGGTCATGACTACCAGCAATGTTTTGCTATTAATTGGCAAGTTCAACAGCAGCAAACGCCGTTATTGCATGCATTATTGAACAATGAACTAAGTGATACTGAATTTGCTAACAACAAGCAGCGCAGCGATGAAGACAATTTATGTAAATTTGCAACTTTGTGTGGTTATGCTGACAGTTTAAAATACAGTAGAGCTTACGAACTGAACGCCGTGCAAGCAAAAGATATGTTAACTGCAAGCGATGTCTATTTAATTGATACCCGTGAACCATATGAACATGGGGCAAACAATATTCCTCAGTTATTTGCAGTTAGCCCTGCGCGAGTGATGAATATTCCGCTAAGTAGAATGGCAAATGCATTAGTGGACAGGCAATTGAACCCACAGGGTAAATATATTTTACTTTGTCGCAGTGGTAATCGTTCAAAACAAGCGGCAACTAACTTATCTCAGCTTGGCTTTACTGACGTGTATAATCTCAGCGGTGGAATGGCACTGTTATAATAACAGGGCAGAAGACTGGCAATTGACTGATAATAAATAAGGCGCTTTTAGCGCCTTATTTATTATCAGTCAAGGCTGTAGCTACTGTTTAGGCCCTGAACTTTCACGGATCACAATTGATGGTGTAAATGATGTGATGATGTCTTTATCTTGGTTACGAGCACCGCGAGTTTTGGTAAATAATAACCGTGCTGCATGTTGAGAGATAACATCGTTTGCTTGATGAGCGGTAGTTAACTTTGGCCATGTCTGACGAGAGAAAGGAGAATCCTCAAAGCCAGTAATAGATAACTGTTCAGGAATAGCAATACCCATTAAGCGTGATGCAAATAGGGCGCCAGCGGCCATTTCATCGTTGCCACCTAATATAGCGGTTATAGCCAAGGTGTTATTCTCGGCTAACAAGTGCTTTGCACCTTCAACACCCGACTCAAACGAATATTTACCATCGTAAATAAAGCGTTTATCAAATTCTTTATGATTATCTGCCAGCGCTGCTTTATAACCTTCAAGGCGTTCAGACGTCGATTTATGTTCTTTATCGCCACAGATAAAGCCAATATTTTCATGTCCATGAGTTAAAAGGTGAGTGGTGATCTCATACGCGGCTTTATAATCGTTAACATAAATACAGGTGTCTTGATCATCATCTGATGGTCGCCCAGATAACACCCTAACGTAATGAATATTTAACTCATCGAGTAAATTGGTGATGCTACTTTGCTCTGATAATGGCGGTGTAAGCACAAGCCCAGCTAAGCGAGAGCGCTTTATCATGGTGATAAATTCATCTTTCATGTTTGCATCTGTATAAGTGCATGGATGGATCACCAATTCATAGCCTTCGTCTTTACAGCGAGAAAGCACACCATTTTGCATATCAATCACATAATACGCATTAGGATTGTCATAAACTAAGCCTACCGTAAATGATGACGTGCCAGCTAGGTTTCGTGCTGCAAGATTTGGCTGATAGTTCAGCTCTTTTACAGCATCCATGACTGTATCGTAAGTTTTTTTACGAACAGATGGTTCTTTATTTATTACCCGTGAAACCGTTTTCATCGAAACCCCGGCGAGCCTCGCTACATCATTTATAGTTACTTTCATAGAGTTACTTTTAGGTTATTGTTTTAGTGTTGATATGTTCCTGATAAGAATACACCTAAGTAGACTTAACAAACGTGTTATTCATTATTTCTTCATCAAGACCAGTTAGTGTATCTAATGTTCAGTAAAATTAGCAGTAAAATAATTGAGATAATTTTTATGATACCGGTGTCAAATGAGTAAAAGTACGTTATTATCTCGATTGTAAAATATAAAATTAGCTTGTTGATAGCGTTGTCATTCTAACTTATCGTTAAATTTATTTGTAAGTTAATACGCTATTAGTACACTTTTTTAATCTAAAGATAGTTATAAATCAGTTTGTTGCAAGTTTAAGGGGATGTTAAAAATGAGTTGTCGTTCACAGTTAGCTAGTTGGCAAGCATTACAAGTAAGTGCAAATAAGATGAAGGAAGTTCATCTTAAAGATTTATTTGCCAATAACAGCACGCGATTCGAGCAATTTTCGACTCAGATCCCAGGTGTTTTATTTGATTATTCAAAACAATTGATTGATAACAGTGTGATGACACAGTTACTGTCTTTAGCACAAGAGTGCGATATCGCTAACTGGCGAGATAAAATGTTCAGCGGTGAAAAAATTAATATCACCGAAGATAGAGCCGTGCTTCATACTGCACTTCGTAACCGTAGTGCATCATCATTAGTTGTAGATGGCGAGAATGTAAGTTCGGTGGTTAACGCTGAGTTACAAAAAATTAAGTTGTTCGTTGAAAAAGTACGTAGCGGGCAATGGTTAGGTTATACCGGTAAAGCCGTGAAAGATGTTGTGAGCATTGGTGTTGGTGGTTCAAACTTAGGCCCACAAATGGCCACGGAAGCACTGAAAAGCTATGCAGATGACTCATTAAAAGTACATTACGTTTCAAATGTTGATGGCGTACAAATTGCGTCAGTATTGAAAGACATCGATCCTGAAACAACTTTGTTTGTGATTTCGTCAAAAACCTTTACTACATCTGAAACCATGACCAATGCAAAAACCGCCGTTGCATGGTTTTTAGAGTCAGCCGATGACAAGCAAGCCATTGCTAAGCACTTTGTAGCAGTGAGCACTAATTTAGAAAAAACGGCAGCGTTTGGTATTTCTGATGAAAACGTATTCACAATGTGGGATTGGGTAGGTGGTCGCTTTTCATTATGGAGTGCGATAGGCTTACCAATTGCATTGTATTTAGGTTTTGATGCATTTGAAGCGATTCTTGAAGGCGCTTTTGAAGTTGATGAACACTTTAAAACGGCCGAATTTGCAGAAAATGTACCATTGTTAATGGCTTTGTTGAGCTTATGGAATACCAGCTTTTTAGGTTTCGACTCACAGGTTATTTTACCTTACGATCAAGCATTACACATGTTGCCAGCTTATTTGCAGCAAGGTGAAATGGAAAGTAATGGTAAGCACGTTAATTTTGCGGGTAATACCGTACCGTATACTACAGTGCCAATTATTTGGGGTATGACCGGCATTAATGGTCAACATGCTTTTTATCAGTGTTTGCACCAAGGCAATGTGATTGTACCGGCTGATTTTATTGCCTCTATTAAACCTCAGGTTAATATTGGTCAGCATCACGACATTTTATTATCGAACTTTTTTGCACAAACAGAAGCGATGATGATGGGGGTTGATGCCGAGCAAGTTCGCGCTGATTTAACCGCAAAAGGCAAATCAGAGGCTGAAATAGCCGCGCTAATTGATCATAAAATCCACCGTGGTAACCGTCCTACAACATCAATGCTGTTAGATACGGTTGATGCAAAAACGGTGGGGCGATTAATTGCCTTATATGAGCATAAAATTTTCTGCCAAGGCATCATTTTAGAGATCTGTTCTTTCGATCAATGGGGTGTTGAACTTGGTAAAGGCTTAGCCTCAAAAATTGAAGCTGAGTTACTGGATGATAATATAAACCATCCACATGATAGTTCGACAAATGGCTTAATGAGCTATTATAAACAACGTCGAGCGCAGTAAAAAATTCGCACAGCACAATCAATTGTACTGTGTAACCAAATACCTTTGAACGGGTAGCGCTGGAGTTCTTAGGGCCTGTATATTTGTGAGAGGATATACAGAGCCCCTAAGACTCATTTAATTACCAGTTTGAAATGAATACAGCTGAATCAATATTCAGCGATAAAAACAAGCGAATTCAACAGGCTTTTTCTCGAGTACGATGCCAAAAAGCTGACATCAACTAAACAACAAGAATGTATGCCCGCACTATCAATAGTGGATAGTTGACAACTGGGCATAGCAAACGTAGAGAGTAAATTATGTTAAATCCTTTTGATATTGTAATTTTTGGGGGCGGTGGTGATCTTGCATTACGCAAATTATTACCTGCAATGTATCGCGCATATCAAGAAGGCAACCTTCCACAAGGTTCGCGTATTTTACCGACGGTTCGTGAAGAAAGTAAACGTGCGGAATACATAGAAACAGCTCATCAAGCGCTAAAAGAATTTTTAGGTAAAGGTGAGTTTAATGCCAAAGATTGGAAAGCTTTTTCAGCGTGTTTGGTGCCAGTAGTCACGAATGTAACCGAAGCAGACGATGATTGGGATAAACTAAAAACAATACTAGATGAGCACGATGCAGACAAATCTCGGGTGTTCTATTTATCACTTCCACCTGCGGTATATGGTAGCTGCTGTGAAATACTGTCTAGCAAAGGTCTGATCACTGCTACATCACGTGTCGTTGTTGAAAAACCAATTGGTTATTGCGGTAATTCAGCAGAAGAGATCAATGCAAAAATTGCTGAATACTTTAGCGAAGAGCAAATCTTCCGTATTGATCATTACTTAGGTAAAGAAACGGTACAAAACTTAATGGCACTGCGTTTTTCAAATTCATTATTTGAAAATATGTGGGATGCTAAATCAATCGATAATATTCAAATCAGCTTATCTGAAACTGTTGGCCTTGAAAGCCGTGCTGGTTTTTATGATAAAGCCGGTGCTTTACGTGACATGGTGCAAAACCATTTATTACAATTGTTATGTTTAGTCGCGATGGAATCACCAAATAAACTTAATGCAAACAGCATCCGCACCGAAAAGCTGAAAGTATTAGAATCATTGCGCCCACTTGTTGCAACGGATGTAGATGACAACATCATTCGTGGTCAATATGTACCCGGTGATTTGGATGGCAAAATTGTCCCTGGTTACTTAGAAGAGTTAAATGAAGGTTCAAGTAAAACAGAAACATTTGTTGCTATTCGTGCTCATATTGATAACTGGCGTTGGGCGGGCGTGCCATTTTACCTTCGTACAGGTAAACGTATGGCAAAACGTTGTGCCGAAATTGTCGTTGAATACAAAAAAGTATCACACAATGTTTACGGTGATAATGTTGGCAATATTGAACCAAACCGTTTGGTTATACGCCTTCAGCCTGAAGAGACAATTCAATTAACCTTGATGTCAAAGCGTCTTGATAATTTAGAGATGCAATTAGAGCCGGTAACCATGAACATTGAGCTATCGCAAGCTTATAGCAATGGTTTCCATTCAGATGCGTACAAGCGCTTGATGTTAGATGCAGCTGCAAATAATCCATCCCTGTTTATTCATCGTGATGAAGTACGTCAAGCTTGGAAATGGATTGACCCAATTATCGAGCGCTGGCAAGAAAAAGGTAAGCCTGCTTTATACCGTGCTGGTAGCTGGGGGCCTGATGATGCTGATGAACTATTAGCTGAAAATAACCATGTTTGGTTTAACACTGGCGATAAGGCATAACAATGGCAACCATCGTAGAGAAATTTTTTGATTCAAAAGATGCATTAACCGCTGAGTTATCTACAACACTTGAACAAAGTTTAGTCAGCGGTATTGAAGCTGATGGCCATGCCGTACTGATGGTATCAGGTGGTTCATCACCTGCACCCGCTTATAAGCACTTATCTAATCTAGCATTAGATTGGGCAAAGATAGATGTTGCTATGGTTGATGAACGTTGGGTTGATGCAGCACATGAAAAAAGTAATGAAGCGTTTATTAAGAGCACGTTATTACAAAATCATGGGGCGGCAGCTAACTTCATTACTATGAAAAACAATGCCGAGACTGCCCAACAGGGTAGTGCAGAATGTGAAGCTGCGTACCAACAACTGAAACGTCCATTTGATGTAACTATATTAGGCATGGGACCGGATGGTCATACCGCTTCATTATTTCCACATGCGGGCGGTTTACAGCAAGGGCTTGAAACATCACAATTGGTATGTGCAATTAATGCTATAGAAAGTGAAGTAACAGGGAATATTACCGAACGTATGACGTTAACTTTAGCAGCGATTGCGCAGTCTAAAGTGGTTAAGTTACTGATCAGTGGAGAAGAAAAGCTTGCTGTATATAAAGCAGCAAAAGCCGGTGGAGATGAAAACGACATGCCACTACGTGCAGTTTTAAATCACCCAACAATAAATATTGAAGTTTATTGGGCTCCGTAACGACCCCAATCGACCCAAACTTTAAAATGCAGGCTATAAAGCCTGCATTTTTGTTTCTCTTCTAAATTTATCTGTATCGCACTTGCAAGATCTTTATTATTTTCGCTTATTTATTTTTATCGAAAACAACAGTTATACAATCGTGTTAAGTTACTGACCATTTATAGCTTCGCTAGAATAGTTAAATATTTAAGTCGATTGGTATTATATAACGCCCGGCAATTATTAAGTTTGGAGCGTAATGTGATCTATCTGCCAGTGACTTATCTTCACTAAATAACAAGCCTCACAAATAGTGTGAGTTAACTAGTTGTTTGTTGAAATGTGGCTACTTATGCCTACTTATGCCTACTTTATTAAAAACATGAGTATCTTAGTGGTTTAAAAAACTTCACTAACTACATTAAAAATTATCCATATAGAACAATTATATGAGTAATTTTCACGGTTCCTATAGCTCTCTAAAATTTTCAATGAAAAGGGTAGGCTATGGGGGGAAATAAAGGTAGACATTAATAGCGTAACTCTTTAGAATACAAAATGACAACGCTGTCATTGATATTGATAACTATTAATGAATTCCCCTTGATAAATTATTTGCCCTAATTTATCTGCAATATTAATGTGAAAAGATGTGTTTTTGTTCATCCAGCTAAAGTTATATCCTTATCAGCAAATAAGCGAAATATCATTTCTGTATAGTTAAAGTGGAACGTTTTTTTTACACTAAGACTTATCTAAAATCATAAAATTACCTAAAACAGTGCATTTGGTTTTCTGTTTTTGAACTTAACCATGCTATATTCCCGCCGTAAAACTGTAACAATTTATAAACTCTATTTTTTTAATCTATTAATATTCAATTGGTTAGTATTTTTATAGCTATTTTTTTGCACAAAACGGCTAAAAAGATGTAGCACAAATGTAATTTAGAGTGTATGGTTTGTTACTAGATGACAACGCTGTCATCATCACTGGGCAGAAGTGATAAATAAAACCAACAAAATGATTCAAGGGGAATCCTGTGTTAGCTAAAAATTTTAAAAAAAGCTTATTAGCAGTAAATATCGGTCTTGTAATGAGTGCCGGATTCACTGGTGCTGTTTATGCAGCTGACGAAGTAAAAGTTCAAGAAGACGTAGAAGTCATTGAAGTACGTGGTATTCGTCGCTCTTTAGAGGCATCAATCAATACTAAACGGTTTGCTGATGGCGTTGTAGATGCTGTATCAGCAGAGGATATTGGCAAGTTTCCAGATAGTGATGTAGGTGAAGCTTTAGGTCGTATTCCTGGTGTTGCAGTTAATCGCCAGTTTGGTCAAGGGCAGCAAGTTTCTATCCGTGGCGCATCTAATCAACTAACGTTGACTACATTAAATGGTCAAAATGTTGCTTCTACAGGTTGGTATGACCAACAAGCAATTGACCGTAGCTTTAATTACACACTTTTACCACCACAGATGATTTCTGAAATTAAAGTATATAAATCTTCTCAAGCAGATTTACTTGAAGGTGGTGTTGGTGGTTCGGTTGATGTTATTACTCGTAAACCACTGGATCTAGATTCTGGCACTGCATTTATTTCAGCTGAGGGCACATATTCAACGGCTTCTAGCGAAACAGATCCTGCAATTTCAGGCCTCTACAGCTGGAAAAATGATGAAGAAACATTTGGTGTTCTTGCCGCTGTTGCATGGGAAGATACAACATATGTGCGCCGTGGTAATGAAGCATCTTACGCATGGGCAGGTGCAGAGTCTGCTAACTATTTTGAGCAAAATCGTGAGCGTACTGCAGTAGATTTTACAGCTCAATATTCACCTACAGATAATATGAGCTTCGCTCTACATTATATGAATTTAGACTTAAGTGCAGATAATAATAACAACAGTCTTTTTGTCTTCTCTAATACTGATAGTTGCTCACAATTTAACGATGCCGGTGCATGTTTAGTCCGTGAAACAAATGCAGCTAATCCAGCTGGACAAACGTTCTTGCAAACATTCGCTCGTTTTGCATCAATGAATTCAGAAACAATCGATTTATCGTTTGATTACGTTAGCGATAATTTTAAACTTGAAACACAAATAGGCACAACTAAAGCTGAAGGTGGTACTGATTTAACTCTTAATCATGCTGCTTTTATCGGCTCTCCAGAAGATGTTTACGGTACAATTGATGCAACTGGTGAATATACAGATATTGATATTGCTGTGAATGGTTGGAATGAAAATGACATTGGTACAGTATGGGCGGGTAGAGGTCTTCAAGAGTGGGCAACACAAATTGCGCCAAATGAGGATAAAGAGACATACTTTCAAACTGATTTAACTTTGATGCTGGATAGCGATTTCATTACCAGCGTTAAAACAGGTGTTCGTTGGTCTAACCATGAAGTAACAAGAGAATCTTTGCGAGCAGCACAAGGTGCACACGTTAGCGTTGATCCTTTGCAATACTGGAGTGGTACAGATACTGCTGGTATGCAAGATTTAACAATTCCACTACCAAATATTAACGCGATGAAAGCGAATGGCTTAGCGGCTGTTCAAAACTGGTATGAAGACCGTTCTGGCTTTGGTACTGTTGAAGAGGAAAACCTTTCAGTATATGTAATGGCAAATTTTTCCGGTGAAGCCTATCGCGGTAACTTTGGTGTGCGCTATGTATCAACATATGCGGAGTCAGATTTTTATGCACCAGATCCAACTTTTGTTGACCCAAATGGGATTGCGCAAAATAATGGCCTAAGCTCAACAATCGACACAGACCAAGGTCATTACAGTGAACTTTTACCAAGTTTTAACTTAGCATATGATATAAATCAAGATACTATTTTACGTTTCTCTATTGCGCAAGTTATCTCTCGTCCAAACTATTCAGATATGTTTGCATCGCAATCGTTAGCAGGTTATGGCGATACACAGTTAGGTAATCAGTCGGTTACAAAAGGAAGCCCTTCACTTAGCCCGTTTAAGGCAACTCAGGCTGATATTGGTTTTGAATATTACTATGGTGACTCTAACTTAGTTGCAGTTACTGCTTTTTATAAAGATGTTAGTAACTTCACTACGTCTGAGACATTACGTAACCAAAAAATTGGCATTACAGACCCCGTTTGTAAATGTGATGATTGGACCGTGAACACACAAGTAGACGGTGATGGTGGCGAAATTGCAGGGGTTGAGTTCCAAATTCAACATGCGTTAGCAGGTGGCTTCGGAACCATGTTTAACTATACCTTCGCTGATAGTTCTGCCGATCCGGATAATTTCTCTGATGGCATTGATGTTTTCACTGATAGTTCAGAGCATACAGTTAACGCAGTCGGCTATTATGAGAATGATGAAGTTTCTGTACGTCTAGCTTACAATTGGCGTTCAGAGTATATGATCCGTGAAACAGGCTTTTATGGAAACCGCTGGCACGATGATTTTGGTACACTTGATTTAACAGCAAGTTATAATTTAACTGAAAACTTCACATTGCGTTTTGCTGCTACAAACTTACTTGAAGAAGATAGCATTCAATACGCTGCAGCAGATGCAGATAACGAAGCAACTAAAATTTCACTTAAAGATGGCTATCCAGCTTGGTCTTACCAAGGTGAAGCTACTTATGCAATTGGTGTAGATTTCCGCTTCTAAATTAAGATTAAGATATATAATTAAGCCCCGTTTTCGGGGCTTTTTTGTGAGAATACTATGAATAAAAAAAACATAAGGGATATCGTCATTTTAGGTGGGGGTACAGCAGGTTGGCTTACTGCAAACCATATTGCATCTCACTATAAAGAAAGCATAGCAGCAGGTAACCTTTCAGTAAAATTAATTGACTCACCGGATGTAGCGACAATTGGTGTGGGTGAAGGTACAGTGCCAGTAATAAGAGAAACACTCAAAAGTTTTGGGATTTCAGAAACTCAACTATTAGTGCAATGCGATGCAACATTTAAACAAAGTATCAAGTTTGTCGATTGGACTTATAATCCCTCAGAAAAACCCAATAATTTCTACCATCATCTATTTGAATACCCACATTTAGGGAATGATTCAATAAATGCATTTTGGCTGCAGAATAAAGATATATGTCCTGATCATTATGCTTCCTGCGTATCAATACAGCATGACATATGTGAAGCAAATTTAGCCCCTAAAAATATTCAAATTCCAGAATATGGTGGTATTGTTAATTATGCATATCACTTAGATGCAAGTAAATTTACAGAGCTACTAAAAGAAAATGCGATTAATAATTTAGCTGTTAAACATACTCATGCCCATGTGTCTAACGTAAAGCTCTCATCTGATGGTTATATTTGTGAGTTAGAGCTGTTAAATGAGGGCGTGGTTAGTGGTGACTTATTTGTTGATTGTAGTGGCTTTGAAGGAAAGTTAATAAAGAAAACACTTAATGGCTCATTTGTAGATAAATCAGATGTTTTATTATGCGATACCGCACTTGCAATACAAGTTCCTTATGGAGAACACGAAAAAATTATTAAACCTTATACTGTCGCACATGCGAAAAAGGCTGGGTGGATTTGGGATATAGGTTTAACTACAAGAAGAGGGGTTGGTTTAGTTTATTCTAGTAATCATATAAATGAAGAAAGCGCTTATAAAGAACTAGCAAAGTACCTAGGTAAAGAGCCTGTTAATGCGCGCAAAATACCTATGCAAACTGGGTATCAAAAAGAGCCGTGGTTGAAGAATTGTGTTTCAATTGGCTTATCTCAAGGGTTTGTTGAACCGCTTGAGGCAACCGGGCTACTTGTTTTTGATATGACAGCAAAAATATTAGCAACGAAGCTACCAATTAATTTTAATGAGATGCAAAATATTGCCAAAGATTATAACCAGCAAGTAGGTGCAATTTGGGAAAATATTATTGATTTTATAAAACTACATTATTGCATTTCAAAACGTGATGATACGCAATTTTGGCTTGATAATCGTGATGAAGCAAATATTCCTGATGGCCTTTTACAAAAACTAAAGTATTGGCATACCCATATTCCTAGTCAGTTTGATTTTGAACGTACGACAGACCTTTTTAAGCTCGAGAATTACTTATACGTAATGTATGGTATGGATTTTGAGATTGATAGAAATGCAATCTCGCAGAGGTATCCAAGTTTAAGCTCAGCGACAGCTCATATCAGTAAAATACAACAGGCAAGTATATTAGCAATGAAGAGCTTACAGGGGCAAAGAGATTTACTCATTAAGATTAAACTGCATGGTTTAGGGAAAATATAAATCTAAGTAATATTATTATCAAACGAGATAAAGGAAGTAATTGTTAGGCGGCCTTTTGCTATTTCATTATTTAGTTTACATTGCGATGGAATAATCGCTGAGTGTAGTACATTACCTGGGTATATGAATAGTCTAGAAGGCTTAGCTTTACAATATGCTATTAGCTCATAATACTCATTATCTTTATCAATATAGCCATTTAACTTAGCTTGAAGAGCTTCTTCTTTTGCTGTTTGATTAAAGTTTTCCTCTGTTTCAAGATTAATTCTTTCAAGGTTTGTTTTTCTGTGTGAAAACAAACCTGTGCCACCAAACTCTTCACCACATAAGTAGTGCACTATAGCTAGTTGGTTGTTCTTGGTTCCATCATAATGAGGGATTTTTTGTAATTGCGATAATTCTTCACAGGGTGTTTGAGCAATCGCATAATTTGAATTTAAAGATTCAATTTTAGAACCTTCTAAATTAAAGTGATTGACTATTTTTGGTAATATACTTTCAATGAAGGTGAAATATTGAGGTGTTACTCTTGACCAAATTCCTGGATAATAATTTAGTGCTTTGATCCAGTCACCTTTATAAAAGCTTGCACTCTTTTTCCAGAGTTCACAGTCTTCATCAGGTAGGTCAATAATAGCATATGGATTGTTTCCTACTTTAGTCTTTTCAAGCCGGATATTCAAAAAGTAAAGCCTCGATTAATTGATGGAAACACACCATATTTAAGTTAGATATGATTCAGTTTGATTAGGCCACTAAAAGGCACTTTTCTTCGATTACAAATTACTACCCATAAGTTAAGAAAAACTTAATTCGGTATATGCATTAGTATTTGGATGCCGTCTAATTCTATATTTTTTTTCTTGTAGTTTAAAGTAACTTGTCTGACAGCTTCCTAAAGATAGCTACATTAAGCTTCTTATGTTTAAAATCATATGATAACTGCAAATTGCAACAAACATTTCACTTCCATTTTTGTAGCAAAACCTTTAGCCTTAGGGTACTAACAGCAAAAATATAAACTTATTAATAACGGAGCAGTAACATGGCGGAGCAACAAGTACAGCCTTTACACAATGAAAAGCATGCCAACACTAAAATTCAAAACGGCATCAATGTAGAATTTTTAAAAACTCAACACTTAGTGCCTGTCGTTGCACATGAGTTCGCGCGTGTAGCAAATGAGTTTCCAATGTCTTTCGTAAAAAATAACGAGACTGGTCAATTTCAAGCTGTAGCTATGTTTGGTTTAGAGCCTGGCGAAAACCTTTTTGTAAAAGACGGTAAGTGGACTGCAGCGTTTGCTCCTATGGCAACAACACGCTACCCACTGGGTCTAGTTAAACACCCACAAGAAGATCAATACGGTATTGTGATTGACGAAGCAAGCCCATTAGTGGGTGAAACTGAAGGAAATGCATTATTTGAAAACGGTGAAGAGACAGATTACTTAAAACGTCGTAAAGAAGCACTTGTATCATTTATTGAGTTTTCTCATGTAACTGAAGCATTCACAAAATATCTTGCTGATAAAGAGCTTTTAGTAGCGCAAACACTAACAGTTGATATTAAAGGCGAGAAAAAAGACATCAATGGTATTTACCTTATTGATGAGAAAAAGCTTAACGAGTTAAGTGACGAAGACTTTTTAGAGCTTCGTAAGCGTGGTTATTTAGCGCCTATTTTCTCTTTCTTAACGTCTACGCATCAAGTAGCACGTTTAGCTCGTTTGAAAGCGCAACAAGCGTAATTTAAACGAAATATTAAAAAGCGCCTTTGGGCGCTTTTTTTATGTTTTTTATCTGGTTAGGGTTGTAATTTAACGCCAATTTATTCACATTGGTTATACTTATTTCCAACACAAGCTACCTGTATGAACAAGTCACTTTTTAGCGCTTTAGTTAGTGCGTGCTGTATAACGTTTAGCCCATTAGCCATAAGCGCTAGTGCACCTTTGGCTATCGCTATTCACGGTGGGGCAGGCACGATTGAAAAAAGTCGTTTTACTCCAGAGCAAGAACAAGCTTATCGCTCTAAACTCAAAGAGGCGGTAGAAACTGGCTATAAAGTAGTTGAGCAAGGTGGCGAAAGCCTAGATGCAGTAACCGCTGCAATCAATGTATTAGAAAACTCGCCATACTTTAATGCTGGTCGAGGTGCGGTATATACCTATGACGGCAGTCATGAATTAGATGCGTCAATTATGGATGGTCGTGACCGTCAAGCGGGCGCTGTTGCGGGTGTTAAACATATTGAAAATCCGATTAATTTAGCGCGTCTGGTGATGGAAGAATCGGTTCATGTGATGCTCAGTGGTCAAGGTGCTGAAGAGTTTGCCAAAGAGCAGGGCGTTCCATTGGTCGAAAATAACCTATTCGATACGGATAACCGTTATAAAGCGTTATTAAAAGCAAAAGAAAAACTAGATAAAGCCAAAGCTACCAGTAAAGATTATCAAGCTGCGCATCAGGCGTTACCCGTCAATTATAAAATGGGCACTGTGGGTGCTGTTGCACTTGATAAAAATGGTAACTTGGCGGCAGGTACTTCAACGGGCGGGATGACTGCAAAGCGTTTTGGTCGCATTGGTGATGCCCCTGTAATTGGTGCTGGTACATTTGCTGAAAATGCGTCATGTGCGGTATCTGCCACTGGCCACGGCGAGTATTTCATTCGTTATAATGTCGCGGCTGATATTTGCGCACGAGTTAAATATCAAAGTAAGACTATTACACAAGCGGGTGATGAAGTGATTAATAGTGTGCTAAAGCCGATTGGCGGTACTGGAGGAGTGATCATCGTTGATAGCAAAGGTAATATCAGCTTACCGTTTAATACCAGTGGTATGTATCGGGCCAGCAAATCAAATACGCAAGCGACCTATGTGGCAATTTTTAAAGACGAATAATACGATTATGTAAATGTACTACAGCCAGTAAACTATGCTGGCTGTATGTTAGTATTGAGGCGTTTTTTTTCATAATCGCTTTTGATTATTTCAAGTGCTTTGAGCACATCATCAGCGGCAACGTCATGTTGTTCAAGCAGCATTATTAAGTCTACGGCTAATTTTACGTGTGTAGGTGCTTGGGTTAACTCTTTACTCATGTCCGCCCTTTTTTTTCGCTATTTGGCTGATTGCAACATCAATGGCAATATTTACTCGTTCCTCCATATGAGAGCGTTCAACGTGTGGTAAGTAAAACTCCATATCTACATCATAGCGAATGTATCGGGCAGGTAGTTGGTTTAGTACAGTACAGCAAAAATCAGCCATTACGTCTTCACTATATTGCTTTTCAAGTTGTCGTTTAATGATTTCTTCAATCATAATTTTTTCATAGTAATTGTGTATGTCGTCATGTAATCGCACTGTGTTATCTACCTTAGTAGTATTAAGCTGTTTTTAGTTTATACCAAGTGCGGGTATAAATCGACAATCGCTTGAAAAAGCAGCTTATGAACCTCAACTAACTTTTGTGTATCTCGCTGATAACCGCCACCGAGCGCGCACATTAAAGGAATTGAGTGCTGTTTGCAGGTTGCTAAAACCAGCGAATCGCGTTGATATACACCCTCTAAACTAACATCAAAATAGCCTAATTCGTCTTGGCTACAAATATCAGCTCCGGCGTTATATAAAATAATATCAGGCTGATGAAGACGGATACAAAAAGCCAAGGCATTAGCGACTGTTTTTAAATATTCATTATCGCTGCAGCCAGTGTTGAGTGAGAAATCATAATCAGAATGCTGCTTTAAACGTGGAAAGTTTTGCTGACAATGAATCGAACAGCTAATCACTCCATCAAGAGAGCCACAAATTTCGGCTGTGCCATCACCTTGGTGTACATCACAATCAAAAATCAGCACCGTTGATGCTAGCTCAGTGTTAATGAGATGAGCGGCGGCAACCACGAGGTCGTTGAAAATACAAAAACCACTGCCGTAAGCATTATAAGCATGATGATATCCGCCGCTGAGATTTACCGCCAGCTGCGTTGTTAAAGCGTATTCAGAGGCTTGAATACTTGCACCAACAGAAAATAAAGTGCGCTCTACCAGTTGATTTGACCATGGGAAACCCATTTTCTTTATTTCTTTGTCAGTTAACTGCCCGCTAATAAAGCGTTCAACATACTCATGGCTGTGGCAAAGCTGGAGCTGTTCATTAGTCGCTTTATTTGGGCTAATAAAGTCAGTAAAACCAAGCTCTGCAATTTCTTGTTTTAGCAATTTATATTTAGCGATTGGAAAACGATGGCGTACAGGCAGTTCAAGCGCAGAGTATAGTGGATGATAAAAAACAATCATAGCTAGCGTAATTGTTGTTTTTCAACTATTTGAATTTTTTCTTCGGTGGCAGATATTGCCTTACGGCAGCGACCAAGGCGGCCATGAAGAGCAAGGATCTCTAAATTAATAGCTTTGGCTTTTACAGGACCCACGTTTTGCATTCTTAACTTACATTCTTCAACCATCAGCACTAAGCGACGCTCAAACTCGTGATTTTGTTTGAGTTCGTCATATAGCTCATGGGCGGGTTGCATAATTTGTTTTACAGCTTGTTGGTAAGGTGCCGATTTATTGAATGTTTTACTGCGGGCTTTGTAAGTGCTTTTATTTTCTTTTTCCCAAATCGGCGTAGATTTTATAACATTAAATACGGCTTGTACCTGATTACCGATCCGCTCTAAAGCATAATTATGAGCATGGCGACGTTCCAGTGGTGGAAGGCTATTAACTTCATCTTCAATTTCTAACACATAATCAACTAATTTCATGCTTTTAGTAGTAAACACACCTCGGTCAAATAAACTGGGTTGTGCCTGCATATAGCGGTTTTTAGCAAATAACTTGGCTTTATCAAATTGCTCAGCATGCTGCTTTAAGGTTGCAACTTGTTGGCAAAGCTTATCAAAAGAAGCTGTTCGCATTTTATAAATAAGCCTCGTAAATTAGTTTTAACGCTAAAATTATCACCACAGTATTAAAAACAGGACGAATAAACTTACTGCCAAACCGAATTGCTGAATGAGCTCCAAGCCAGGCTCCAAACATCAAAAAGAAGCCCATTGTGATGCCGAGTAAAAAGTTAACATGACCAAGCGCTACAAAAGTGATCAGTGATACAAAATTTGACACAAAATTCATTGAACGGGCTAAACCACAGTTTAGCAGTAAACTCATTTTATACAGTAAGCTATTTGACGCAGTCCAAAAAGTGCCGGTACCAGGGCCTGCCAAGCCATCAAAAAAGCCTAAGCTTAAGCCTTGCAACCATTGTTTTATTTTTGTTGCTCTATTCAATGGTGGAAGATCATCGTGCTCTACCGTGCTTAAATTGCCAAACAAGCTATAACAAGCGACTAAAATAATGACGATGGGTAAGAGTTTGTTTAAAAATTCAATACTAAGGTAGTCAACAATTAATGTGCCTAATAATGAGCCGATGGCGGTTGCAATAATTGACGCTGCCCAAAAGCGAGGATTAAATAGTTGCTTACGAAAGTAAGTCACACTTGCAGTGAGTGAGCCAAAGCTCGCGGCGAGTTTATTAGTGCCGAGTGTTAAATGGGGGGGCAGTCCAGCGGTTAAAAGCGCGGGTACAGTTAACATACCGCCGCCACCGGCTACTGCGTCTATAAAGCCTGCGGCAAGTGCCACGGCGCAAAGAAGTGCCCAGGTTGTTGGGTCTAGTGCAAGTTCAAACATTAATAATCTATTTGTCTTTTAAAGGGTGGTAATGTGTCAAGCATGGCCTTGCCATATCGCTTGGTCACTAAACGGCGATCGAGGATGGTGATCCGCCCTTGATCGTTCTCTTTACGCAGCAGTCTACCACAGCTTTGCACTAATTTCTTAGCCGCATCGGGCACTGTGATAGATAAAAATGGATTGCCGCCTTTGCTTTGTACAAACTCTGCTTGTGCCTCTTCAATAGGGGAGGTGGGCACCGCGAATGGAATTTTAGTGATCACCAAGTTTTCAAGGTATTTACCGGGTAAATCTAGCCCTTCCGACAAACTCTGGGTGCCAAATAAAATACTGCCTTTGCCTGCATCTATATTTTTTGTGTGTTGTTTTAATAGTGCTTCACGGGACATTTCACCTTGTACTAAAATATCGAGGTTTTTAGCGCGCAAGGCTTTTACTACATGATCCATTTGCCAGTAAGATGCAAACAACACTAAATTAGCATGTTGCGTATTTAAGTGATCCGGCAATACTTTGGCCAGATGATCACTAAATTCTTTATCGGTCGGCTCGATGTGTGATGTTGGTATGTGCAAAGTGGCTTGATTAGGATAATCAAACGGAGAAGGTACTTTTAAGTATTTTACACCTTCTTCTTTAGTAAGACCGCTTTCGTAAGCAAAATGATCGAATGAACCAAGTGCAGTCAGGGTCGCTGAGCATAAAACCGCACCGGCACATTGTCGCCACAGTTTATCTTTTAAATAGTAGCCAACTTCAATAGGGCAATCGCTGAGTAGATGGTCGTGATGGTTTTTGTATTCTAAACGCTTTATCCAACGTGCATGTGGTGTGCCTTCACCCTTGGTGGCGTAGCTATACCAAAGTTTGTTTAGTTGCTCTAAACGATTAATGTAATGACCGCTTTCGCCTAAAATAGGATCGGCAACATAGGGTTTGATATCACCATCACTGACATCTTGTACTAAGGTATCGTGCATTTTATTTAAGCAGCGCAGAGCATCGAGGGTCGCCTCGCTGATATCTTTGGCTTTAGCGTGTAACGATTCAGGTATTTCACCATGTTCAAATCGGTATGTATCGTCTTTTGAATAGTTAAAATCGGCATTATCCAAAATATCGCGAACAACTTTTAAGTCTTTATTGGCATCATTAATACTGTCACAGAGCTTAAAATTTTGCCCAATGGCTTTTTGACCTACTAATACTTTGGCCATTTTGCCACTAAATTTAGTGAGTTTATCAAGCCAATCAATGGTGCCTTTAATCGTCGCTGCGGCAGATGAAAAGTCACGCGTAATATGAGCAAGATGATGAGCTTCATCAATAACGTAAATACTATTATCTGGCTCGGGCAAAATTTTCCCGCCACCTAAATCAAGATCAGCTAATAATAATGAATGGTTAATCACTAATACATCCATTTGCATCAAGCGTTGACGAGCAAGTTGAAAAGGGCAGGTTTGATGTGCTTTCATTTGTCTTTGACAAGCATGTTTATCGCAAGCAATTAATCCCCAAACGCGATCAGGGATAGTATCTGCCCAGCTGTCTCGATCGCCTTGCCACTTTTTATTGGTGTAAGCATCGTAGAGTTGCTGCAAACATTTAGTTTCCATCGCACCCAGTGGCGAAGTAAGGGTGGGCATAAAGTCCATTTGCGTTTGATTATCACCGTTGACAGCATTATGTAGTTTGTGAGCACATAGGTAGCGCTGGCGGCCTTTGACTAAATCAAACTTGAAATCAAGGCCTGAATGTTTTTTAAAAAAGGGGAGTTCTTTACTTATTAATTGCTCTTGAAGGGCTACCGTTGCAGTAGAAATAATTAACTTCTTTTTTTGTGCAAGCGCCAGCGGTAATGCGCCTAAACAATAAGCCAGCGATTTACCCGTACCAGTACCAGCTTCAATAACGCAGATCCGCTGTTTTTTGTGGTACTCGCCCGCCAGTGTTTTTGCAATTTCGGCTACTAAGTAATTTTGGCTACTCCGAGGGCGATAATCACTGAGGTTATCGGCCACATGCTTGTGAATTTTTCTTATCGTCGTTTTTAATGCATCAGAAAGCATGGGTCAATAACCTAAAGTATGTATATAATCACAGTGCTGTATATTAATTGGGATCGAACATTGACACAAGCAATCTATCAAGGCTTTATACTTTCTAGGCAACAATATTCTGCTGATAAGTATAGCCGCCATAGTGGGATCACACTGTGCTATTGGCTAAGCTCTGATCATGGTCCGATAAAAGTGTTAGTGCCAAATCAACAAGCGGTATTTTTTATTTTAATAAAACAACGTGCTTTAGCTGCTCAGTTGTTATCAAAGCACAATATCAATGTCGAATTTAAAGACGTTGCGATTAAACACTTTAGTGGCGAACAATGCATCGCTTGCTATTTTTCAAGCTCACAAGCGTTATATCAAGCAAGGCAGCTTTTAGAAAACCAACCCCTAGAAAACCAGATCACAGTATATGAAGGTGATGTACGCCACAGCGATCGCTTTTTAATGGAGCGTTTTATTCGAGGTGGGGTGTGGGTGACAGGCGACGTTACTCAACAAGCTGGCTTTATCCAAATCGACAATGCCCAGCTAAAAGCAGCTGATTCGTATAAACCACGTTTTAAAACGCTGTCATTGGATATTGAGTGCAGTGGTGAAGGCGTGTTGTTTTCAGTTGGTTTAGTAGGTGAGGGCATTGATTGCGTTATTATGGTTGGCGAGCCACAACAGAGTGAACAGACTATTCATTGGTGCCATGATGAAATTGATTTGCTGACTCAATTACAACAGCTGGTACAACAAGCAGATCCTGACATTATTATTGGTTGGAACGTCATTGAATTTGATTTTAATGTACTTAATCGACGCGCGGATGCCCTTGGCGTTAAATTATTATTGGGTCGAGGTAATGGTCAATTACAGATCAGAGAAGGACATTTTACCCGTTTAACTCTGCCTGGGCGCTGTGTTATCGATGGCATAGATACGCTAAAAAATGCTACTTATCATTTTGATAGTTTCTCACTGGCTAATGTGAGCCATAAAATACTAGGCGAGAAAAAGTTAATCCAAAGCGATAACCGCTTGAGTGAAATTATTCGTCAATATAATGAAGATAAGCTCTCGCTAGCGGCCTATAATCGTCAAGATTGTGTGTTAGTTAATCGTATTTTTGCAAAGTTAAAACTCATTGAATTTGCTATTGTTCGCACGCAGTTAACAGGGCTTGAGCTGGAACGAATGGGTGGCTCAGTGGCTGCTTTTACTAATTTATATTTACCGTTATTACATCGTAGCGGCTATGTCGCACCGAATACAGGCGATCATGGCTTATCGTTTGAAAGCCCAGGCGGTTTTGTGATGGAGTCAATTCCAGGGCTGTATAAAAATGTTATCGTGTTAGATTTTAAAAGCTTGTATCCATCAATTATGCAAACGTTTTGTATTGATCCGCTTGGGTTAATTCGCGGCTTAGAGGAGCCTGATAACGCGATTGCAGGTTTTAAAGACGCTTTTTTTTCTCGCACTGAACATCACCTTCCTAATTTAATAAAAAAGTTAGCCTCATCACGGCAACACGCAAAAAATACTGCTCAGCCCATGCTGTCGCAAGCTATAAAAATCATCATGAACAGTTTATACGGCGTGTTAGGCTCAAAGGGGTGTCGTTTTTACGATCCACGCTTATCAAGCTCTATTACTTTGCGTGGTCATGAAATAATGCAAACCAGCAGATTGTGGATCGAAGAGCTTGGTTATACTGTTATTTATGGTGATACCGATTCAACATTTGTGAGCCTACCAGATGAACTTGATTCAGATAACTGCAAAGAAATTGGCAAGCAATTAGCTAATACTATTAATGAAAAATGGCAGCAAACAATAAAACAGCGCTTTGCGACACAAAGTTATTTAGAAATAGAATTCGAAACACTTTATAGCCCATTTTTTATGCCGACTATCCGTGGAAAAACCACCGGTTCAAAAAAACGTTATGTTGGCCAGGTACAAGGAGATGATAAAAAAGAATTAATTTTTAAAGGTATGGAAACCGTGCGAAGTGACTGGACAGAATTAGCGCATGAATTTCAAACCGAACTATTTGAAACTTTATTCAGCGACAGTTTTACTGTTGAAATGTTAACCCCTATTATTGAAAGTTACATTACCCGTTTGTATGCTGGGGAATTTGACGACAAACTCGTATACAGAAAAAAACTCGGCCAACACTTGGCTGATTATCAAAAAAATATCCCACCTCAAGTCCAAGCTGTCAAAAAACACCAAGCAACTCACCCTGAATTTGTTATTAATAAAGGCCAAATTGTTGAATATGTATACACTCATGTTGGTGCAGAGCTCTATGCAAACGTGCAGCAAACCCAGACAAGTCAAAAATATGACTATGCAATTTATGTCGAAAAACAACTCAAACCAATCGCACAAATGATCCTTCTTCCCTTGAATAAAGATTTCAATTCGCCCAATAAAGCACAATTACAACTTATTTAAATAGTTCCAAATATCGGTATTGTTAATTTTTTTGTTGCTAAAAAGTGTACTTTTGAAAGTGTTATTAAAATATATTGTTGCTATTTTAATCGTTTTTGTACCGTTTTATTGCATTTTCTGGGTTTTTATGCCGGTTAAATTAAATTAATGTGAACAAATGTTGGCATATTGGTTTTTTTTGTTTAGTATCGTGATGCGTTTGCAACATAATTGTTGCGATAGTTTACAAAAGCTAAATAAAAATAATCCACAATATAGTGGTCCAGGGAGAATCAAATGTTAAATAATAAAGTTTCAAAGGCAGTTCGCTTAGCGATCGCTTTTGGTGCAGTGTCAACAGCTGCGTTTTCTGCCAGCTCATTTGCTGCAGAAGAAAAAGATGGCGTTGAAAAAGTTGAACGTATTCAAGTAACAGGTTCTCGCATTAAGCGGACAGATTTAGAGACATCTAGCCCAGTTACTGTAATGACTGCAGAAGAGATTAAACTAAGCGGTTTCACTCGTGTTGAAGATATCTTGAATCAGTTGCCACAAATTGAAGCTGCAGAAAGTTCATTTTTAGCGAATGGCGCAACAGGTACTGCAACAGTAGATTTACGTGGTCTAGGTTCAAACAGAACTTTAGTTTTGATTAACGGCCGAAGAATGCAAGCTGGTAGTATCACATCTCAAGTTGCTGATATAAATCAAATTCCTTCATCACTGATTAAGCGAGTAGATGTTTTAACTGGTGGTGCAGCTGCTGTTTACGGTGCTGATGCTGTTGCTGGTGTTGTTAACTTTGTAATGGATGATCAGTTCGAAGGTATTTCTCTTAACGTAGGTACTTCTGGTTATCAACACAATAATGATAACAAATACATTCAAGGTTTGATGGATGAGAAAGGCTTTGAATACGATACAGGTAGTACAGGTATCGATGGTAAGTCTTACAGCATAGATTTTACTGTTGGTGGTGGATTCGATGGCAGCAAAGGTCACGCTGTAGGTTATGTAACTTACAACCGTCAAACTGAACTGTTACAGGGCTCTCGAGATTATTCATCTTGTGCACTAAATGGCGCGGGTCAATCTTGTGGTGGTTCTGGTACAACTCCAAACCCATTTTTTGATATCTACCCCGTGGTTGATGGTGAAGTTGATTACAAACAAAATTTTTACGGTTACCTAGATCCAAATGGTACAGGTTTTAGAGAGGACGATGGTTATCGTTACAACTATGCTCCAGTTAATCACTTTTTAAGACCAAATGAGCGTTTTACTCTAGGTACTTTCATTGATTATGAAATCAATGAAACTTTCCGTCCATATTTAGAGTTCTCTTTCATGCATAATAGAACAGCAGGTCAGATTGCTGAATCTGGTACGTTCTATAATGAAGAGATTTTATTTGATTACAATAACCCTTTATTATCTGATGCTCAAAAGCAGCAGCTTCAAGGCTTATTCAGTCAAGATGGAACTGATCAATTTGTTGCATACATTGGTAAACGTAATGTAGAAGGTGGCCCTCGTTCAGATAACTTAGAGCATTCGTCATACAGAATACTAACGGGTATGGAAGGTGAACTGAGCGATAACTGGTCATACGATGTTAGCTACAACTACTCTGCAACGACTTCAAGCTCTGTTTACAAAAATGACTTGCTTTCACCGAAAATAGCTCCTCGCGTTGGTGCTGTAGGGACAGAATGTGATGAGGCAGATGGTTGTTTATACTACAACGTATTTGAACTTGGTGGTGTAACACCAGAGCAAGCAGCTCAACTTGCAGGTGTAGGTACTCAAACGGGTCTAGTAACTCAAGTTATTTACAGTGGTTATATTAGTGGTGAGTTTGATTGGACTCTTCCTACGGCATCTCTTCCTATAGGCGCTGTATTTGGTGTTGAGCGTCGTGAACAAGATTACGAACGTGTATCAGACACAGTTTACGAAGAAGGTCAGTTATTAGGTCAAGGTGGACCTTCACCAAGCCTATACGGTGCAATTGACGTGAACGAAGTTTACGGTGAGTTACAAATCCCAGTCTTAGATGAATTAAATGTTTCAGCAGCAGCTCGTTGGTCTGATTATTCAACAACTGGTTCAGATACTACTTACTCAATTGGTGTTGACTATACTCTTGCAGACACATACAAATTTAGAACTAGCTTTGCGAAAGTTGTACGTGCTCCTAACGTAGGTGAGTTATTTGCTGCTCAAAGTATTGGCCTTTGGAGTGGTGCAGACGGTTGTGCTGGTGATCCTACAGCAGCCGATGCAGCTGACAGACCAGCGTACTCAGCAAGCCAATGTGCTAATGCTGGCGTGAATGATTCACAATACGGAAGTATTGGTGAGTCACCTGCAGGACAATATAACCAGCTATCTGGTGGTAACCCAGCACTTCAACCAGAAGAAGGTGAAACGCTTACAATTGGTTTAGTTGCTTCTCCTTTTGAAAACTTTAACTTCTCTGTTGATTACTTCAAAATTGAAATCGAAAAGGTTATTGGTACAGTAGGCGCAGAGCGTATATTAAACAACTGTGCTGAAACTGGTGATGAATTTTTCTGTAATAACATTACTCGTAGTCCATCTGGTAGCCTTTGGTTAGGTCAAGCAGGTTTTGTAACAAACCTAAGTGATAATATTGGTGGTAGAACGTGGGAAGGGATTGATGCTACAGCTGCCTACTCAATGGATCTAGAAAATGCAAGCTTGAAGTTTGACATTAACGGTTACTACAGCATGAAGAAAGAAGTTGAACCTATCTTAGGTGATTCAACCTTAGCTTATGACTGTGCCGGTAATATTAATACAGACTGTTTTGCTTCGCCTAAATGGCGTCATACTGCTAACGTTAATTACATCCGTGATGACTGGCGTGTAGGAGCTAAATGGCGTTACTATGGTGGTATTGACTACGATGGAACAGCAGATGCCTCATTAATTGAAAACGGTGGTATAGGTTCTTATAGTTTTATCGACTTATCTGGTAGTTACTCTATTAACGAACATGTAACGTTTACTGGTGGTATGAATAATATCTTCGATAAAGAACCTCCAATGGTGGGTAATACTATTGCTTCAAATGCAAACACAGTTGCTGGATTTTACGATACATTGGGTCGCTTTATCCACATGAGTGTAAATTTGAAGTTTTAATGGGTTTATAAATCATTAAATTAAAGTTAACAAAAGCCCGATCTATTAGGGCTTTTTTTACGTAATGTAGAGGATAGATTTAATTTTTCGCGATACAAAACACTAACTCAGAAAGTATTAGAGGCACCATAAACGCTTTTGATATCATTACTAAGCAACCTATTGCATAACTTTTTATTGATTTTGTTATAAATTATTGAGTTAGAACTGGTTTTTTACATGGTTATTTTTTTAAAGGAAATCACCTTATAAGCATAAATAAAAGCTTTATTTCTAGATAAAACAATTGGTTATAATGTAACTTTCTTGAATTTATTTGTTCTTTATCTGTAAAACTATTGATTTTCAGGTTAAATAACTGTTGACCTTTGGTCATCTCTAATATTAGTATCGCATTGCTCAATTAGGTACTTAGTGTCATATATTGGCACTTAAGTACTCAATTTCTAGTAATTAAAACTAATAAAATCATATATAAATATGACCCAGGGAGAATCAAATGTTAAATAATAAAGTTTCAAAGGCCGTTCGCTTAGCGATCGCTTTTGGTGCGGCTTCAACCGCTGCGTTTTCAGCAAGCTCGATTGCTGCTGAAGAGGGCGCTGATAAAGTTGAAAGAATTCAAGTGACAGGGTCACGTATTAGTCGCACAGATATGGAAACGTCAGTACCTGTTACTACTTATTCATTAGATGACATTAAAGCTACGGGTGCTCCTACCCTTGAGCAATTTGTACAACAATTACCAATTATTAGTGGTGGTTCATACGGTAGTAACGTTAATAACGGTGGTAATGGTAGCGTAACAATGAACCTAAGGGGTTTAGGTGCGAGTCGTACGCTTGTTCTTTTAAATGGTCGTCGTTTCAGTGGTGACATTTCTATTATTCCAATGGCGGCAGTAGCGAGAGTTGATGTTTTACGCGATGGAGCATCAACAATTTATGGCTCTGATGCAATTGCTGGTGTAGTTAACTTTGTTACAAACAATGATTACTCTGGTGCTGAAATAGAATTCCGCCATCAACAGACGAGTGAAAATGACGGCAAAACGTCTAATATCTCGTTCATTACCGGTGTTGAAACTGATAAAGGGAATATTGTATTCTCAGCAGGTTATGAACAACGTGATGCAATTTATGGTGAAGACCGTGATTGGGCAAGTTGTGTGCGCGCAGAAGATATAACAAAAGAAAATGCAGATGGTAGCGTTGAGGGCAAAGTGGTATGTGCTGGTGGCTCTGCAACAACCTCACCAGCTTCATTCTCTATTCCAGGTATTGTCGGTAAAACCTTTGTTAAAGGCGCGGATGGTAAACCTCGAGCAATAGAAAGTGCTGATCGTTATAACTATGCTGATACTAGTATCATTTATCAACCACTTGAAAAATATAATCTTTTCGGTTCCGCTAATTACGAACTTATCGATAGTGGTTTTTCTACTGTAACATTTGTATCTGAAGCATCATTTACACATCGTGTGAATAAAACCCGTTTGGCACCTGTCGGCACTTTCTGGAGTATGCCTGTTCCTGAAACAAATCCAGGGAATACATTTGGTGAAAAGGTATTTGCTCAACGACGTTTAACAGAATCTGAAGGACGTACTTCTGAATTTTCTATTACTGAATATTTAATTACTACTGGTTTTGAAGGTGAATTTAGCAATGGTTGGTATTGGGACACAAGCTATTCGTTCAATAGCCGCCGTAGAACTGAAGAAATCGGTGGGCGTATTCACCAAGAACGTGCTAATACATTGGTAGATCCAGAATTATGTTCTGCTAATGCAGCTTGTCCGGGAGTATGGGACCCGTTCCAAAAAGACTCTCTAACAAATGATATGAGAGATTGGATTATTGTTCCAATGAGCTCAACAAGTAAAGCAGAAGATACACAATTACAGTTCAATATTGCTGGTGAAACAAGCTTTGAATTACCAGCCGGTACTATTGCTTGGGCAACGGGGTATGAACATTTAACGACTCATTATACATCGTTACCGGACGGTGCGGCTGGTCTTGGGGCAATTTATGGTGTAGCACCAGACGGAACTGATGGCGGTTATACAACTGAATCATTTTATGCTGAGATTAATGTGCCTATTTTAGCTGACTTACCGTTTGCTGAGCGTTTAGATTTTACAGCAGCTGCACGTCGCACTGATGTAAGCTTAATTGATGACGCTGAAGTTACTACTAAGTTTGCTATTGAATGGCGCCCATATTCAGATTTATTAGTTCGCGCTAATTTATCAGAGGGCTTCAGAACACCTGGCGTGAGTACTTTATTTGCACCTCGTGCTAATTCAGCTGAAACTTATACTGATCCATGTATTAAATATGGTTCTAATCCTGATGCAAGCGCTGAACTTAAGGCTAACTGTGCTGCAGATGGTCTACCAGGTGATTGGGCACAACCTAACCAACAGTCTGGCTCTTGGGTAGGTGGTAATCCTGATATTGGTCCTGAGCAATCGGAAAGTAAAAATTTAGGCGTTGTATGGGCTCCAGAGTTTATCGAAGGTTTCAGTGTAGCGCTAGATTATTATGATATTGAAATTACAGATATTATAGGTGAGCTTTCAATCGGTACTATTAGTAATGAATGTTATAATAGTAAAGACTTTTCTTCACCATTATGTGCTCAAATTAAAGGCCCAGTTGCTTATGGTACAGTAGGTGGTCCTCGTCGTGATTCGCAAGGTAGTTTAAGTGGTGTTGAATTATCGACTCAGAACTTAGGTATTTTTAATTCAAGTGGTATAGACTTTGACTTAAAATACGGCCTAGATGTATTAGGTGGTGAGTTGAAGTTTAACTTAAATGGTACTTATGTTCTTGAATTAGATCACAATGAAGCTGAAGGTTTGGAAACAACAGAACTTCTTGGTGGATACGGTGCTGATGTTGCAAACGGTGGACGTGGTGCGTTTAATAAACTTCGTGCTAACTTTAGAACAAACTACTCACAAGGTGATTGGGGTCTTACTCATACCATCCAATATCAAAGTGCTGTAGATGACTATGCTGAGCCAAATGGTGTTTTATCTGACCGTGTAGGTACGGTAGCGTATAATGACATCAATGGTTACTATAATTTTGAGCATTTAACTCTTAGTTTAGGTATCAATAATATCTCTGATAAAGAGCCGCCATATGTAAGTAACGGCGATAACGGTGCACTTATTCGTGTTCATCGTTTGACCGGTCGTGAATACTACTTAAAAGCAACATTCAAGTTTTAACAACTAAATATTGCTAACAAGTAACTAGCCATATGAAATACCTGCTAATTTTAATCTGCAGGTATTTTTTTATCAAAAATTGACGTTTTATTTTCAAGCATTATCTTAATATCGGTTAATAAAAAGAACTAATTGCCACTTCTAATCTTCGATAATTTAACTAAACAAGCAACAGATATGACTAGGTTAGTAGTTTGTTACGATACTAATGGTATATCAACGTGCTTTCCCTTTAATGGCATAATACCAATCTGCCAAATTATGTGATCTAATTAGCACACTGATACTTATCTACTTTTACTAAATTGAACTTAGAAAAATCCAAGCAACTTTTAGCTTTATCACGTAAAGAGCCGAATGCAAGAAAGCGAATACGCCTGCTTGCTGTTTCATTATTCTTTGAGGGTGAAAACAGAACGAATATTGCTAAGCGCCTAAATACAGCGCGCGGCAGTGCCAATAAATGGGTTTCAAACGACCTTAATAATGGCGTTACTGGCTTGAACAACAAACCGATTAAAGGTCGTCCAGTTAAATTAACCTTACAACAACTAAACACACTGTCAGATTATGTAAAACAGTCAGCAAGTTCTTCAGAAGGAGGCAGACTAATGGGGGAAGATATTGCTCAGTATATTTATGACCAGTTCAATGTAAGGTATCACACCGATCATATTTACAAACTGCTCAAGAAGCGTGGGTTTAGCTGGATCACAAGCCGTTCTAAGCACCCAAAGCAGTCAAAAGAAAGCCAAGAGGCTTTTAAAAAAGTTCCAAGTGGAAA
>NZ_JACJFK010000017.1:0-126531 GCF_014164535.1 Pseudoalteromonas sp. SG41-2
CTCGCACTTTTTATCAGACATAAGCAAACTTGCACTTTTTATCAGACATAAGCAAACTTGCACTTTTTATCGACATAAGCAAACTCGCACTTTTTATCAGACATAAGCAAACTCGTATCAAATATGCGGCTAATAATTAACCTGCTACTGCCTTTGTTGCGTATAACTTTAAAAAAAGTTCAATAATTATCGTAATAAGTGTAAATCCGTCAGTTAATTGATGAATTTTTTTGCTACAATTGTCTGGCAAGTAATGTGAGTGAGTTCAACAGCACCATGTGCAGTTTATCTGCTTCCTTTTAGTGAGGTTGATCTTGGTCAGTATATTGTTTTTGTAAAAGTCATATCATAGAAACGGCTCTATGCTCGAGCTAACTTAGTCAATTAGTTGATAAAGTCGGGATTATTCGAGCATGAGGCTGTTAATAACCTTGTTTTAATCAAGGGTTTTAATTATGATCGCTTCTATTTTAAAATTTCGAAAAATTAACCTGCTGTAACTGATGTTCTCAATATAGCAAGTGTTGAGAATCATAGTGGAGATAAGTGGATGAGCAATGCGCCTGTAGACAATGGCCGACGTCGCTTTTTAACCATAGCTACCTCTGTTGTAGGTGGTGTTGGTGCGGCTGGGGCTGCTGTTCCTTTTATTGCGTCTTGGAATCCAAGTGAGCGAGCTAAATCTGCGGGTGCGCCTGTAGAAGTAGATATCAGCAAACTTGAGCCGGGACAATTAATACGTGTCGAGTGGCGTGGTAAACCTGTATGGGTTGTATCACGAACCCCTAAAATGCTTGAGCAGATGAAAGAACACGAAGGTCAACTTCGTGATCCGCAATCGCAAGAGCCACAACAATTAGAATCATCAACCAATGATTTCCGTTCATTACGCCCTGAGATATTTCTCGCGGTAGGTATTTGTACGCATTTAGGGTGTTCACCTGGCTTTTTCCAAGGTAATTTTGGTGAAAAGGTTGAGGGAACAGATGATGGTTTCTACTGTCCATGTCACGGTTCTAAATTTGATATGGCTGGCCGTGTATTTAAATCGGTACCTGCCCCGTTAAACTTAGAAATACCACCTTACACATTTCTTGATGATACCACTATTTTAGTGGGCGAAGAAAAAGGGGTAGCCTAATGTTCGGTAAAATTATTGGTTGGATAGACGACCGTATCCCAATGACACGTGTTTGGAACATGCATATTGCACAGTATCCAGCACCGAAAAACTTTAACTTCTGGTATTTCTTTGGCTCATTGGCCATGTTAGTACTAGTAAACCAAATTCTTACCGGGATTTGGTTAACGATGAACTTTGTTCCGTCTTCTGAGGGCGCATTCGCTTCAGTAGAATACATCATGCGTGATGTAGAATACGGCTGGTTACTACGTTATTTGCACTCAACAGGTGCATCAGCGTTTTTCATCGTTGTATATATGCATATGTTCCGTGGCATGATCTACGGTTCTTACCAAAAACCACGTGAATTACTGTGGTTATTCGGTATGTTTATCTTCTTAGCGTTAATGGCTGAAGCATTCATGGGTTACTTATTACCATGGGGTCAAATGTCATTCTGGGGTGCACAGGTAATCATTTCACTATTCGGGGCTATTCCGGTTATTGGTGATGACTTAACACTTTGGATCCGTGGTGATTATGTAATATCAGGTGCAACGCTTAACCGCTTCTTTGCATTACATGTTATTGCTTTACCATTGGTTATCGTAATTTTAGTATTCTTACACATTGTGGCACTGCACGAAGTGGGTTCAAATAACCCTGACGGTGTTGAGATCAAGCGTAAGAAAGGCTCTGTTGCTGAAGAAGATAAGCCTAAATTTAAATTCCATGAGTATTACACTGACAAGAAAGATATTGTTGATGCGATTCCGTTCCATCCTTATTACACAGTAAAAGATATTGTGGGTGTGGTTGGTTTCTTAATCTTGTTTTGTTGGGTGGTGTTCTTTATGCCTGCGATGAATGGTTTCTTCCTTGAAGGACCAAACTTTGAAGCGGCAAACCCACTTAAAACACCTGAACATATTTTCCCAGTTTGGTACTTTACGCCATTCTATGCAATCTTACGTGCAATCCCAGATAAACTAATTGGTGTTGCTGCGATGGGTGCATCGATTGTAGTGCTGGCGTTATTACCTTGGCTTGACCGTGGCACAGTGAAATCGGTTCGTTACCGTTGTGGCTTCCATAAATGGAACATCGCAGGTTTTGTTGTTACTTTCGTGCTTCTTGGTTGGGTGGGTGCAACTCCACAAACTGATATGAAGACGATCATTTCACAAATCTGTACTGTGACTTACTTTATGTTCTTCGTACTGTTGTTTGTATACAGTAAGAATGAAAAAACTAAGCCATTGCCAGAGAGGTTAACGAAATGATGAAAAAGCTAATTATCGGTTTATTTGCTTTATCAATAAACGTATTGCCGGCAATGGCGGCAGGTCCATCGGTTCCATTAATGGAAGCCGGTAATGACCTAACTGATCAGCCTTCGTTGCAACGTGGTGCAAAGTTGTTCATGAACTACTGTCTTGGTTGTCACCAAATGCAGTATCAGCGTTATGAGCGTACTTTCCGTGATATCGGTATTCCAACAGCCGTTGGCCTTGAGCAGTTAATTTTTGACGGTTCAAAAGTTGGTAGCCATATCACTAACGCAATTACTAAAGATGATGCAGCAAAATGGTTTGGTGCGGCTCCGCCGGATCTAACTCTAATTGCACGTGTAAAATCTCCGGATTATATTTACACGTACTTAAAGTCATTTTATAAAGATGAATCTCGTCCGTTTGGAGTTAACAATATTGTTTTCCCATCGGTAGGTATGCCTCACGTTTTGCAAGAACTGCAAGGTTTACCAACGCCTATTACTGAAGAAGTCGAAGAACATGGTCACACTGTGACTAAAGTTATTGGTACTGAAACAGATGGGACTGGCGAAATGAGTG
The DNA here is from genome assembly GCF_014164535.1 of Pseudoalteromonas sp. SG41-2. NCBI lineage: Bacteria > Pseudomonadati > Pseudomonadota > Gammaproteobacteria > Alteromonadales > Pseudoalteromonadaceae > Pseudoalteromonas > Pseudoalteromonas sp. SG41-2. The sequence continues at coordinate 2,977 of NZ_JACJFK010000017.1, forward strand.
TAGACGAGTACGATCAAGCGGCTCGTGACTTAACTAACTTCCTTGAGTACGTGGGTGAACCTTCACGTCTTGAATCAGAAGCGTTAGGTATCAAGGTTATCGGATTCTTAGTTATCCTATTTATCTTGGCATTCATGTTGAAGAAAGAATACTGGAGAGATGTTCATTAATTTTGAACATATTTAAAGGTAATTTTGCAATAGGGGCTTAAGCCCCTTTTGCTGTTTTTGTTATTTAATGGAGGTAGGCATGGCCGTAGCTGCCAATAAGCGCCCTGTAATGACCCTTTTTTCTGGTGCTAACTGTATGTATAGCCATCAAGTACGCATTGTACTTGCTGAAAAAGGCGTAAGTGTAGATATTCATCTGGCCGAAAAGGACAACCTGCCAGAAGCACTTCATGAAATTAACCCTTACGGTACAGTGCCAACACTGATTGACCGTGAGCTTGGTTTATATCAGGCAAACATCATCATGGAATACCTTGATGAACGTTTTCCTCATCCTCCACTAATGCCTGTTTATCCGGTAATGCGTGGCCGCAGCCGTTTAATGATGCATCGCATCGACACAGATTGGTACAGCCTTGCTGCTAAAATTTATGCTAATGGCGCTGAATCAGCGCAAGCGCGTAAAGAACTAACAGAAGCTTTACTTGCTGTTTCAGCAATCTTTACTGAAGCTCCTTACTTTATGAGTGAAGAGTTTAGTTTAGTTGATTGTTACTTAGCACCATTACTATGGCGTTTACCAGAGCTTGGTATTGAGCTAACTGGTGCAGGTTCTAAAGAGATGAAAGAATATATGATCCGTTTATTTGAGCGTGAATCATTCCAAGCTTCTCTTACTGAAACTGAGCGCGAGATCCGTTTGTAATGACGCCTAATCGTCCTTATTTACTTCGTGCTTTCTTTGATTGGATTGTTGATAATCAGTGTACACCGCATTTAGTGGTTAATGCTGATTTTCCAGCCGTGCAAATACCAACACAGTTTGTTCAAGATGGACAAATTGTGTTGAATATTAGCCCATCAGCTGTCACACAATTCTCAATGGATAATCAGCAGTTAAGCTTTAGTGCCCGCTTTGGTGGTCAGCCAATGCAAGTATACGTGCCAATTGGTGCCGTGCTTGCTATCTATGCCCGCGAAAACGGTGAAGGCACTGTGTTTACTGCAGATGAGTTTTTAGAAGATGAAGACGAGTTTGCAGCTGAGTTAGAAAGTGTTGATATCGCAGATGAATTATTACCTGACGAGCCAGCTCCTTCTAAGCCTGAAAAGAAAAAAGGCTCACACTTACGTGTTATTAAGTAATATGTAATTGTTTGATAAAAACCGCTGATTAAGCGGTTTTTTTATGCCTGTATAAAAGTAGACTGAAGGTAAAAGGTAAAAGGTAAAAGGTAAAAGGTGCTAGGTAAACTAAGGGCTACGGGGTTGGCATGGGTGTTTGGATTTATTGTAGGCGGGGCTTTATCCACGCAGATTTATACCAATCGTGTTAAGTTACTGACCATTTATAGCGACAGATAAATACAGTGATAACAAGGCGTAAATTTTGACATGTAATTGTTCTACTTGAAAAAATTATAACGCAGTTAGCGCTTTATTTAGCTCGCTAGAATGGTTAAATATTTAAGTTGATTGGTATTAGTTAAAGTTTACGAGCGACGAGTTGTGAGACGAAGGTTAAGGTTGATTGTTGTAGCAGCGGGTTTACCCCGCGTTTTTTAGTGGAGGTGCGTGAGGTAAGCTCCCGCCTACAGGTATAGAAAACCTTGCGATATCAACTGCAAGGCTTTTAATTCCTAGAACCTGATACCTTTACAAATATTCAAATACCTTAATAACGCGTTCTACACCCGATACATTACGAGCAACGCTTACAGCGGTGTTTGCTTCTGCATCTGATACTAAGCCCATTAAAAATACTTCGCCATTCTCAGTTACTACCTTGATGTTGTTGCTACTGATGTTGTCGGTGGTAAGTAATTGTGTTTTTACTTTAGAGGTTAACCAAGAATCATGGGTCTGGGTGCTCATGCTAATGTTAGAACCAATACGAATTTGGTTATGTATTTTGCGTATAGCAGGTAAGCCCTCAATCGTACGCTGAGCCTCGTCTTTCATTTCTTGAGTTGCAACCTGGCCTATTAACAATACAATGCCGTTAACGCTAATCACGCTGATGTTGGCATGATCAGCAAGGCGAGGTACATCGTTTATTGCGACCCCAGCTTTGATTTCGATATTACTATCATCGATTTGCGAACCAAGAGTACGACGATCGTTGGCTGCGGTAACGGCACCAGCGGTACCTGCAACAACTGCAGCAGCGCAGCCTTGTAATAATAGTACTGTACTAATAACAATTAGAGATTGTTTCAACATTAGCTTTCTTCCTGTGGGAATAGGGTCAAGTCGACGAGTTCACTTAAACAATGAAGATTAACCAAGTGAGATTCTATGATGCGGCTCGGACGTTTTGACGGAACACGAATTTCGACATCATTGGCACCGAGTAAACCTACTAGCTCACCGCCGTCATCACCAACCATAACAATAACTTTCATGTCTTTGGTGAGTGCGGCTTCGACTGCCGATATGATGTTTTTTTCGTTGCCATTGATTGCTAAAACCAATAGTAAGTCACCTTGTTGAGCAAACGCTCGTACTTGACGGGCAAAGGTTTCTTGGTCGTCACTTTGGTTACTTGGACCAAGATTGATATGTTCTTGTGATAGCGCAATTGCCGGTAAACAAGGACGTTCGGTTTCGTAGTAGTTGATCAATACGCCAGCCATATGTTGGGCCAGCATGTGGCAGCTGGCAGTACCACAACAAATCAACTTATTACCATTGATTAGGCTCTGCGCTATGGTAAATGCAGCGGCTTCTAAGGCGCTAGGAAGTACTTCACCGGCGGCTATTTGCACCTGAATGCTTTCTGTAAAAATCTCTTTTATAGTATCTTGCATATTAAAATACGTTTTTTATCCAATTAAGTTTTTGCGATGTGTCGCCAGTTATTGCGACAAAGTCGATTCTTATTGCTTGATCACTAAGCTTTTTCGTTGCTAAATAATGGTAAATAGAGCGTTTTAAACGTTCTTGCTTTTGTTTACCTAAAGCGTGGATTGCTCCACCTTTAACATAGCTACTACGAAATTTCACTTCCACAAACACTAGCGTGTTGCCATCGCGCATTATTACATCTAGCTCCCCGTAGGGGCAGTTATAGTTACGCTCTAATGGGATCAACCCTTGCGACACTAAGTATTTTTGCGCTTGTAGCTCGTAATACTGGCCTTTCTCTCGGCTATTTTGCCACAGTTGTTTAAACCACGACATCACAACATCCTTGTTTTATATTGCTTTTAGCTACTCACTGTATGATCGGTTGGTAGCTGATTGCATAAATAATGGTAACGGTGCTGATGTTGCTAGCTGTACCGCTTGGATTTGTCTATTTTTGTATTGCGCCCAATTAAGTTGGCGATTAATTTGCCCATCACTGGTAATACTCAATTGGCCAGTTAAGCCATTAAATCGCTTACCGGGGAGCATACTCAATTGTGTGATATTACTTAGCATAGCAACTGAATCATAGGCCATGGCAAATAAACGCTGACTTATATCAGCCTGTTCTGGCCACAGCGAATTATATTGCTGGCGTAAGGCATGATCTTTTATTTGCCCACTAAGCATCCATGGTAACTCGGTAAAATACAAACCATCGAGATCGCCTTTATCGGTGCTATCGATTTGCTTGCTATGACTTTTTGAACTGGCATACAGTGGAATGCGATCAGCAAAGGTACTCACATTTACATCTAAATAAGGTTTAATCAAGCGAGTTTCGATAGCATCACCGAGAATATAAATAACATCAATATCGCGACGAGAGCGAGTTTCACTCTCTACTTCTTGTCTAAATAATGACTTAACGGTCGCAATGCGTTCTTTTGATTTATCTACTTCGAGCAGGTTAACAATGGTTGTTGGCATATCTTTTTTATCGTTATAAAGCCCAACTTCTGGTGTGGTTTCACTATAGCGTTGCCATTGTCGGTTGAAAAAATCAACTAAACGCTGGCCTGAACTATTATTTGGCGCCAGCAGCATAGGTTTTTGATAACCAGCCGTTAAAAAGTGCTCAAGTGCTTGCTGTACTTCGTGCTCCGGGTTAAGCGCAAAGAAGTAATGCTGAGGAGACTGGCGCTCACCATCAAAGGTATTTAAGTGCAAAACTGGGTAATCTTGTAATGCTTTGCTTGCAACTAGCTTATCGATACTCGTTTTGAGTAACGGCCCAATTATAAAGTCAGGATTAATTTCGAGCAGTTTTGCAGACAGCTCAGCAGAACTAAGCATTTCATCAATAAAAATGGTTTCAGCAATAGATGTACTATCTAGTGCCGCTAACACGCCAGCTTTTAAGGCATCACCTAAGCGTTCATTAGCACCTGATTGGGGTAATAAAACAACTAAGCGCTCAATATTCAGTGGTTCAGCAGCAATTAACTCAGCGTCTTTTTTTGGCAACACGGCGATTGCTGGATGACCAGGGTAACGGCGTTGCCAATTATTAATTGCTTGATCAAGCTCAACTGGAGCACCTAAATATACTTGGTGATAGAGCGCTAAGTTTACCCAGCCTTGTTGTATCACTGAGCCGCGATTAAAGCGCTCTAAAGCATACGATGATAATTGTTGTAAATTTTGCCACAGGTCTTTGTTGAGCTGTGGAATCGTTAAGTTATTTTTACTGGCGGTTTCAGAGGCACGAAAGAAGTAGGTCATCGCCTCTTTAGGCAAATTTTGTGATGCATACACACTGGCGGTTAAATATTGATGCCAAGCAAAATGCTCCGGTTGAGTCAATTGATTGTCTAAACTGGCTAGCATCTCAAGAGCCTGAGTACTCTTGTTTTGTTGCATTTGCGCAAAAGCGATGTACAGTTTATTTTGCACTTGGTCGACGCTTGGAGTACGTTCTAATTCAGTACTAATTTGCTCTAACAGTGGCCATTGTTGCTCTGCGATCGCAGCATCACGTGCACTATAAAGAAGTTGGATTTTATCAGCGCCTTGGCGATTTAAGGCTATTTGGTACATAGATTGTGCGTCAGTCGCTTGAATTTGTGATGCGCTATTAGCTGAACTGAGGTTTTCACTGGTTTTAGTCGGTTTTTCGGTTGTACTACAGGCCGATAACCCTGACAATATGATTAATAGACTAACAAGTTTAAGTCGCACAATGATTTCCCAATACGTTAACGCGATTTGCTTATATTACTGACTGACGCAGGAGACCTCAATGTTAAATGAGGAGAATTCACAGAAAATCGGCACTCTTTACATTGTAGCCACCCCAATCGGCAATTATGACGACTTAAGCCAGCGTGCAATCGCGACTTTATCGCAAGTTGACTTAATCGCTGCTGAAGACACGCGCCATACCGGTAAGTTGCTTAGTCACTTTGGTATTAAAGCTAAAACCTTTGCTTTGCACGACCATAATGAAAAGCAAAAAGCGCAACAAATTATTGATCAACTTAATCAAGGTTTAAATATAGCACTAGTTTCGGATGCAGGCACGCCGCTAATTAGTGACCCTGGTTATGCGGTTGTTAATTTATGCCGAGAGCAAGGCGCACATGTCACTCCCATACCAGGAGCATGCGCCGCCATAACAGCTGTATGTTGTTCAGGTTTACCAACAGATCGTTTTCAGTTTATTGGTTTTACCCCAGCAAAAAGCAAAGCTCGCCAAGACTTTTTTATTGAAGCGGTTAATTCCAATATAACCAGCATTATGTACGAAAGTACTCATCGCATCATGGCAAGTTTAGATGACTTGGAGATAGCGCTTGGTAGTGAGCAACAAGTGGTGTTTGCTAAAGAGTTGACCAAAACCTTTGAAACATTTTTTAATGGCACAGTAAGTGAACTTAAACAGTTTTTAACCGACGATCCAACCAAACAGCGCGGCGAAATAGTGCTAATGTTGCCTGGTAATCCAAAGCAGGTTGATGATATTCCGCCAGAAGCACGTAAAATGTTGGCGTTACTTGAGAATGAAATGCCAATGAAAAAAGCCTGTGGAATTGTCGCTGATTATTTTGGCATGAAGAAAAATGCCCTTTATAAAACAATTATTGACGAAAAAGGCTAAATCTTTACTGCACATACAATCCAGCTCAGGTATACTGCGCGCCGAGTCAGCCAAGATGATCGCTGCCTGCAACGAAAATGCGCAGGGGGAGGAAAGTCCGGGCTCCATAGGGCAGGGTGCCAGCTAACGGCTGGGGGGCGTGAGCCTACGACAAGTGCAGCAGAGAGGAGACCGCCAATCTTCGGATTGGTAAGGGTGAAAGGGTGCGGTAAGAGCGCACCGGGCCACTAGCAATAGTTGGTTGCAAGGTAAACTCCACCCGGAGCAAGACCAAATAGGGTTCTATCATTTTAAATAATGAACGCGTGGCCCACGTGAGAACCGGGTAGGTTGCTTGAGCCATAGAGCGATTTATGGCCTAGACGAATGATTATCACTTTCTTCGGAAAGGACAGAACCCGGCTTATACGGCTGACTCACTCATTCAATAAAAAAGCCCGCAGTTAACGCTGCGGGCTTTTTTGTGTCTGTGTTTCGGGGCTACGGGCGTCGAGTTTCGAGCAGCGCGTTGATATATAGAAATCAGGAATCAGATGTCAGAAATTAGATATCAGAAATGTGATCTGCCCTGATAAAGTCTTAGTTTCTTTGATCGTGTAAACATAGCATCGGCTGAGAGTATTACTAATTGGTTCGGTCGTTTGGTTGTAGAGCTTGATATTCCTAATGTGAATAAGTTGGATGAATTGCGTAGCTATCACCGCTTTAGACATCTGTTTATTAGTAACATCCGTAATAACCACGCGTTTGCTCTTTCCCTAATTCAGCAAATAGTAGGCCATGAATTATCAAAAGGTGGGATAACTGATAAATACACATTGTAGCGCTAGTTTGGAAGGTTAAAAGAGGTGGTTAATGCTTTTAGGTTTTAATTATGTCTAGTTTTAAGTTAAAAATAATTTAGGGTTATATTCTATACTGATAGTTGTAACTATTATATTTAGATTTTAAGTAAAACAGAGGGTGAGTAAATGTATAATATAGAACTTCAAAATTTTCACATCAAAGAAAATAAAGGATGGGACGCAATTGAATCATTGGCAGAGTTAACTAAACTCGGTTACCCGTCTAATCGTTTGGGGAAGTATGTTCGTGGTTCTAACGAAATTCAAGTTACGATAGGTTCAACAAAAGTAGGCCAATCATTGGGTTTAAACGAAAAAATTGAAAAACTGATATTGAGTGAATTCCCCTTTACAGATCTATCATCAACTAAAACTACAAATGGATCTATAGATAAACCTGAGTATCCGACATTTTTGTTAGAGCATAAACCTCATAAGTTGAATGCTTTTATGATAAAGCTAGAAAAGCTATTAATTGATGCAATTTAAGTAATGAGTTTATTTTTTAGTACGAAAGATGCTTAGCTCAAACTTTGACTGAAAGTCACAATGAATATGCAGCTATCAGAACAAGCCTGAGCTAGTACAACTAACTAATTAGTAGTGGCCAACCGCTTTGAGGGTATTTCACTGTTACTCTTCTAAAAGACATATATTTCGTGAAACCCGTGCTTATAATGGCTTTCCCTTGAGGTGAAAAGCCTACGTGCCCTACAATTATTACATCTGAGCCATCTAACTCGGATACCTCTTTCAACTTAAAGTTAACCAATACCTGTTCTTTAAGCTTGGAATTTAAAGCAATACTGGGCTCTAAAAGGTTATCGCCGTAATTAAGCCATAGAGTACCTTTTTTATCTATATTTAAGTTGTTTATCTTCCCCCAAAAAATATAGTCCTTACCAATGTGCTCTCTAGACACATCTTCTATTCTAACTAAATTACTTCTTAAATCTCCCTCAACAACTACACGTCCCGAGTTAGCGACAATAGTTATTGTTGATTTTCATCACCATAATCACTATTTCTACATAAGTTAGTTAATAATTGACGTAAAGATTTACTTAAAGGGAAACCATCAGAGTTACCAATAATTTTTCTTTTAGATTTTCCTTTCCAATCAGATTCTTCATCACCATGTTTATTATTGTCATTTGAAACATAAATAGATTGAGAGGTTACTTTATCTAAATCAACACGTATGCCTGAGTTTTGATTTTTTTCATCTTCATCATTGTCAGGATCATCAGAGACAAACTCAACAGTAGAAGCGTTACAACCTTCTTTGTGCTTTGCACCAAAACAAGCCATACGACTTATCTTTTGAGTTTCATAGCCTTTTGTAAACCAAGCTTTTTCGCCACAATCTATACAGTAAATTAAACCTCTATATTTATCTGGATTTTCTTCGTAGTCGATTGTAGAACAAATTGAATCGTCTTCATTAAATTTACAGTGCAGCATTCATCATCCTTGATACCCATCTCTACTTGTTGAAATAGAGAACAATATTTATTGTTGTAGATCAATTTACATTTTAAGGTACTACGAGTAAATAATCAGTTTAGTTGTTTAAGCTACTTCCTATCTAGTAGTGTTAATACATATTAACTTTGGTTGATTTTTTTGCGTATGACTTACGTCTTTTTACTATTAATCGCTTTAAACACTGAGTAGCTAACGGCTAATACTAGGCAGATGGTGGCGGGGATAAAGAGTGCATTAAATTTATAAAACTGGAATGCATAAGCACCTAATGTGCCACCGCAAATGAATCCTGAGATGATCAGTAAAAACAACAGTGCTTTGCGTTTATCAAAGGGTTCGCCTCTTAATTTAGCGCCAAGCATTAGCCCTAGATCAGTAAAAATACCGGTAACATGGGTGGTGCGAATAACTGCGCCGCTGTAAGTGGTGGCTAACGCGTTTTGTAAGCCGCAGGCTGCGGATGCTAAATAGTGCCCGTTTACAGAGTCATTCGATAAAAAATACACTGAGCTTGCTAACAGCATGGCTTCAAATAACAGCAAGCTGCTGTAGTTATGGCCGAGTTTTAATGCACCACTTTGCAAAAAAGCGCCGGAGATCGCCGCACCAGCCAAAAAACTCAGTAGGATAAGAGCTAGGTGTAATACATCAGTAACGGGGGAGGTAACAAGGCTTGTGCCAAGGAGTGTTGCAGTGCCTGATAGATGGGAAATTGATTGATGTTTGAACCCTAGTAACCCTATCGAATTAACAAGCCCAGCAACAAGCGCAAGTAAAAACGATCCATATTCTACCCAACGAGGTAATTTTGAAATCACGGCTAACAGTTAATTTAATAAAATCTGTTTGGTAACGTATCAGTTCGTTATTTATTAAACAATAGCTAGCTAAATTTTCAGTGCATAGCATAGTGTGTGCTGGATCAGCAATATTTAGGTAGCTGTTGTGGATTGGTTGCTTACCAGTGCTAAAAATTCCTGCTCGGGTAATGGCTTTGCAAACAAATAGCCTTGGCCATAATCACACCCTATACCAAGTAATAATTGCTGCTGCTGTGGTGTTTCAATGCCTTCGGCAATCACTTTTAAACCAAATTGATGTGCCATAGTGATAATTGCTTTGCATAACGCGAGATCTTGATTGTCGGCTTGAATGTTATCAACAAAACATTTATCAATTTTTAAATAATCTGCGTCCATTTGTTGCAAGTAGGCAAGCGATGAATAACCGGTGCCAAAGTCATCTAAAGCGAGTTCCATACCCGATTTTACCAGCGCTTTCAGGCGTTGTTGGGTGAGTTGCTCTGGTGCGATCATTAACCCTTCGGTGATCTCGCTAACAATTGCACTCGGTGGTAAATTGGCGGCTTCTAGCAAGGCTGGCCACTGATCAATACCGCTATCAAGGCAACTAAATTGCACTGGCGAGACATTAATACTAAGTTGAAAGTTGGCATCAACCTGGGCTCGTAAAACTGTTAGCGTTTGTAATGCGCGAGTAAATACAAATTGTCCTAATGGGTTGATATATCTAGACTCTTCGGCTAAAGGTATAAATTCAGCGGGACTAATTACGCCGCGTGTCGGGTGGCGCCAGCGCAATAGTGCTTCTGCTTTATGAATGTGCCCAGAATCTAGGTTAACGATTGCTTGGTAATAAAGATCAAATTGTTTTTGTTCAATGCCATAGCGCATATTTTTGAGTAAATCCATACGCGCTTGTGCTTGCTCGCGTAAGTTGTGATTGAAAAACTCAAAACAGTTACGACCACTTTGTTTAGCTTTATACATGGCTTGGTCTGCGGCTTTTAATAACAGCTCTGAGCTATCGCCATCGATTGGTGCAATAGCGATGCCGATGCTGGTTGCTATGTGTAGTTCTTCGCCTTCGAGTATAAATGCTTTTGTCATGGCATTGAGGATATCGTTGGCTACTTTTTTAATGTGTTCTTCAGTGACTAGCTTGGCATGCACAATGACAAATTCGTCGCCACCAATACGTGCAATAAACTCAATATCAACAATTTCTTGTTGCAAACGAATTGCGATCAACTTAAGTAATTCGTCACCATAAAAATGGCCTAAGGTGTCATTTATGTCTTTGAAATGATCAAGATCAAGTAGCATGATCACCAGTGGCTCATTAGGATTTAAGGCGTTGTTGAGGCGCTGATTTAAGCGCTCTTTAAGCTCAATTCGATTAGGTAGATTGGTTAAATGATCAAAGTGAGTTTGATGCCATATCAGATCTTCGGCTGCTTTCTTAGCGGTAATATCGGTAAAAATCGCGACTCTGCGCTGCGCTTCAGAATGCTCATTGTATACAGTATCGATAGTAAGCCACTCTGTGAATAACTCGCCATCTTTACGACGGTTAATTATTTCACCTTGCCAACGGCCAGTCTCTTGTAATTGCAGCCACATTTCTTGATAAAACGCTTTGCTGTGCTTGCCTGAAGCTAAGATAGCGGTGGTATTGCCCAGGATTTCATTTTTACTGTATTGGGTTACTTCACAAAAAGCCGGGTTAACATCTAAGATAATGCCGTTTGGATCGGTAATGGCCATTCCTTCACTGCTATTTGAGTAGACCAATGAGGCCAGATGAGACGCTTTTTCAGCGTTTTTTCGCTGGCTGATATCTTGCAATACAATAGTGTACTCGTTGCTATTATGCTTGGCACTGATCCGCGCTTCAAATACTTGCTCGACTTCGCTGTTATTGATTGTTAATTCAAATTGGCTAGTTTTATTTTTGCAGGGCAAATGCTGAAGTAACTGTTTACTTTTTTCTTCACCAAGTAGCTCGCGAAGGTGTAACTTTGAACGTGTATACACAGGTAAATTTAACTGTGAAATTTGCCCACCTAAGTTCAGTACATCACCGTGAACATTGATCCGAATGTAGGTATCAGGCAAAGCGTTTAATAAACTACTCAATTCGTCATGTTGGCGTTTGACACTCGCTTCTGCCGTCAGACGTGTTTGCGCCATCGCTTTAAAATGTTGATAGAGAGTATTCAGCTCTGGGCTATTTAAAGAAAACTGTTTTGGTAATAACCCTTGCGCAAGCTCTTTAATCGTCAGAGTGAGTTGTGCTATGGGCGTTAATACGTTGCGCTTTAATTGGCTATGAGCAAATATAGACAGGCCAATAATCATCAATGTAAATGCAGCTAATGTGATAAAAAATAGTTGGTTGGCAGCTTGAATTGCGTTATTAAATGGCATGACAACATAGACATTTAGGCTATTTTTAGTTTCATCGGTATACATGGTTTTACTGTGTAAAATGTGATTAATACCTTGCAATTCAATTGTGCTATTGAGCATAGGTAGTTCAGAGCTAAATCCATAGGCGTTAATATTTTCGCCAAACAGCGATGGATCGTTAGGGTAATTTGCAATAATGCGACCGTTGTTGTCGGTTATAACAGCAATGGCATCTTCGGGTAAGTGAGAGTTGGCAAGTATCTGGCTCCACCAATCTAATGTGACAACCGTTACTACTGCCCCATATACTTGTTGCTGCTGATCAATAAGTGGATAAGCAAAATTGAAACTGAGGGAATTGATACTGCGATCTTTTTGAAAATAGCCAATGGCAAAGCTTTTAGTTGCCACAGCATTTTTAAAGTATTCACGATCGGCAATATTAATATTTTCTTTGCGTCCTTGCGATAAACACACCGCGTCGCCTTGCATGTTGACGATACCAATATTTGCAATTTCAGGTTGAAGTTTTTGTATTTTAGCTAAGTAATAAGGGCAGCCGGTTTGTAGTGGCGCGGCAAAATCTTTTAAGTCAGCAAGTTGAGTGGTAAATGTCTTAATTTTTTTGAGTAGCTCAGTCTGCTGCTCAACAAGCTGTTCGGCAACCGTTAATGCCTGCAGCCGACTTTCTTGGCGTGCGGTTTCTTTGGCATGCCAAAGGCTAAATAAGATCACCAAAATGCCGGGTAAACTCAGTAATATAAATAACCGATAAAGTCGATGTTGTAACGATGAGGAAAAAATAACAATACTCTTCATACTGGGCTTTTGGTACAAAATTGTAGCCAATTAAGTTGAAAATAACCATATATAATATAAGGTTAATTGCGGTTTATCTAATAAAGACCAAAGTAATAGCTCTGAAGAGTAAGATTGTGCTGAGCAAAGCTCAGTATCTATGAGGATTTATAGCAAACGTAACAACCAGCTAAATTGACTTAGCTTTATTTTATTGGCTGAATTTTGGCTATGACCATTTAGCGCTTGATAGCCTGCACCTGCCGTAAAGGCACTGGCAATACCGACATTCGATACTGCAAAGCGTTTAAGTCGGTAGTTGAAAGCTTGATGATGTTGCTGTTTTAACGCATTGATGCTATTCATTTTTTGACTTAAGTGACGAACTTTATGATTTGGTTTCTTAATAAAATAATCAATTAGCATTATTCACCCCTATTTATATTGAGTAATTGTTTAATGCTGTGCGCAGTTTTATCAAAGCCAATTTTGCTGCTGATATAACCAATATTTTTCCACAGCCACATTAAACAAAGCAATTGTAAGCCAATTAGACATACAGCACTGAGCCATATTGATTGACTAAAGGCAAAAACCGCAAAGCCAAGTGTGATCAGCAAACCGGCCCACAACAATACTAAACCACCGGCAAAACTTACCAGCAAAATAATAGTCAATGCCAAAGAGCGAGTTGATAGTCGCCACTCGGCACTCGCTAATTCTTTGCAAATACCAGCCTGTTGGCGATAGTCTTGATAAAGTTGCTCACCATATTGAGATAATTTAGCAAGATGATCTTGCCACTGATCAGCACTTTGCGGTGCAGGATCAGCGGCTTGATGCTGTTTATCTTTAGGATCGGTATGTGGTTGCATAATTGCTTACTTGCTACGGCGAAATAGTGCTGTCACTAGCATACCAGCAGCAAACGCAAGACCAGCTGTAGCAAGCGGGTTTTCAGAGGCTAATTGACGAGTTTTACCACTGTATTCAGACAGTTTTTCACGCGCAATTTTTTGCTTTTCAGTGAGTGTTTCAGCTGAACTTGAAGCACCATGACGAATACTTTGTTCTGCTGTTGCAGCCTTTGAAGACAGCGAATCAACAGCAAGATGAGCCGCTGAGGTTGCTTTGTCTGTTAATGGTGATTCAGTGTGAGCAGCAATATCATCAACTTTTTTACTGGTTTTTGCAGCTGAATTTGAACTTGATGTTGAAGTAGTCATAGTAATCGTTCCTTAAATATAAAACTAGATTGTGTAATACTTGTTGCAGCCTTCGTACCACTTCTACGATCTTATTTAAATTCTTAAAAATCAATGGTTTGTTTTTTATCTTGTGAATCGCTTTGTTTGAAATAACAGCGTTTAAAGTAACTATTGCAAAAAGATCGCGTAAATTTTACAAGATCTATTAAGCAGCAATTCGCTACTAATATTTTGTAACTGTTCATTGATTATTCATTAATCATTTAAGTCTATTTATTTTGTTTTATCTCAGAATAAAATATTTTTTTTGATGTTATCCACTTTTTCCCACGTAATTCAGTAGCTTCGCGCTAGGCCTTATTTTTTCTGGCTTTAACACACCATTATAGGTTTCTGCTGACTTGACAAAATAGCTTGTCAAGCCCTAAACTGGAGCACTGTGGTAAAAAGTGGTATTTAGTGGATCAAATTGGATCAAATTAATCAAAACAGATTAATTACAAACTTTTAAAGTAGGCTTTTTATGTTCCGTGGTGCGAGTTCACTGAGTTTGGATGACAAAGGACGATTTGCGGTACCGACTAAGTACCGAGACTCGCTGTTGTCTGAAGATCAGGGGACGGTGATCTGTACTGTCGCACTGAACGAGCCTTGCTTGTGGTTGTATCCACTGGCGCAATGGCAGGATATAGAAGATCGCTTAGCTAAAATTTCCAATATGAATCCACGCGCTCGACGCATGCAACGGATGTTGTTAGGTAATGCAACAGAATACCAATTAGATAAAAATGGCCGAATATTGCTGGCACCGTCGTTACGGTCTCATGCTGATTTAGGCAAAAAAATCATGTTGGTCGGTTTGATGAATAAATTTGAGATCTGGGATGAAGAACGTTGGCATGAACAAATGCGCCAAGATACCGAAATTGAACGACTCGGTGAGTTTGAATCAACCCCAGACTTAGATAATTTTTCGCTCTGATCACACAATAAAAAGGCAAACAATAGCTAATGACAGCGCAATTTGAACATATTTCCGTACTAATGGACGAAACCATCGAAGGTCTAGCAATTAAGCCAGACGGTATTTATATGGATGGTACATTTGGCCGTGGCGGACATTCTGGACAAATCTTGGCGCGCCTTGGTGAACATGGCCGATTACAGGCCATTGATCAAGATCCACAAGCGATCAAGTCTGCCGAAAAGTTTGCCGACGATAGCCGTTTTGCCATTGCCCATACTCGCTTTTCTAACCTATACGAAGTAGCAGAGCAAAACGATCTATTAGGAAAAGTAGATGGTATTTTATTAGATATCGGTGTGTCATCACCACAACTAGACGATGCTGAACGTGGTTTTAGTTTTATGAAAGATGGCCCGCTTGATATGCGTATGGATCCTACTAGCGGCCGCAGTGCTGCGCAGTGGTTAGCCGAAGCTGAGCTGGAAGACATTGTTCATGTGATCAAAACTTATGGTGAAGAAAAGTTTGGTCGTCGTATTGCACATAAAGTACTTGAAGTGCGCGCTCATACGCCGATTACAACAACTAAGCAACTTGCTGATTTAGTTGACGAAGCAGTGCCAGTAAAGGATAAGTTCAAACACCCTGCGACGCGTACTTTCCAAGCTATTCGTATTTATATCAACAGCGAATTGGAAGAGATTCAAACGGCATTACAAGCTGCGTTGGGTGTATTAAAGCCCGGTGGCCGATTAGTGGTGATTTCGTTTCATTCACTAGAAGACCGTATTGTTAAACAGTTTATTAAAAAACAGAGTAAGGGAGCGGCGTTACCCAGAGGTCTGCCTTTAACTGATGCACAAATAAATCAAAATCTGACGTTAAAAGCAGTGGGTAAAGCTATTAAGCCAAGCCAAGCTGAAGTTGACCGTAACCCACGTTCACGCAGTTCAGTACTTAGGGTGGCACAGAGATTGGGATGAAGCCAAAAGCGAATCATCGACAACCCAATTTATTTTTAGAAATAATCAAAGGCCTAGGAGCAAACAAGTTAACCTCGGCCTTACTGGTTGTGATATTCGCATCTAGTTTGAGTGTGGTGCAGGTCACTCACTTTGCTCGCCAAGAGCTGATTGAACAAGATCAGCTGTTACAACAGCGAGATGAACTCGATTTAGAATGGCGTTATCTATTAGTTGAAGAAGAGTTTTATTCGCAACATGCGCGCATTGAAGAAATTGCTATTGAGCAACTGCAAATGAAACGGTCCACAAGCCAAGACGAACAGGTGATAGTACTGCCATGAGAAGTAGAGGAAAAAAACCAGTAAATAGTTTGATCACATGGCGTTTTATGCTGGTGTGCTCTGTGGTGCTGCTGGTTTTTGTGACTTTAGTATCTCGTGCTGCTTATTTGCAAGTTATCGAGCCTGATAAAGCCCGTTCAGAAAGTAATAAACGTACCGTGCGCGTGGAAAAGTTGCATGTGCAACGCGGGATGATTTTTGACCGTAATGGCAAAGAACTTGCTGTTAGTGTGCCCGTTGTAAGTGTATATGCGGATCCTAAAGCATTACATAAATCACTGCGTGCTAAAGTGCTCAAGCAAGCGCGCAAAAATGGCGAAGATGAGAATGCCCTTGCAGAAAATACCGCGCTACTTGAACAACGTATTGCGCTGTACTACAAAAATGATTTACGTTGGCGTGAGCTTGCCGATGTACTGCGTATTGAACCGAAAAAAATTAATGGTCGCTTGCGGGATGATGCCAGTCGCCGCTTTGTTTATCTAAAACGCCAAGTAACCCCTGCCGTTGCCAATTATATTGGCGATTTACGTCTGCCTGGTATTCATTTATTAGATGAATCAAAACGCTATTACCCTGCCGGAGAAGTCACCGCACATGTGCTTGGTTTTACCAATATTGATGGTAAAGGTATCGAAGGCATAGAGAAGCTTTACGAAAACGCATTAACTGGCGTTGAAGGTCGTCGCACAATTCGTAAAGATGCACAGGGGCGTGAAGTTGAAGTGCTTGATGAACGTGAACGGATTGAACCCGAAAACATCCAGCTTAGTATTGATCAGCGTATTCAAGCGATAGCCTATAAAGCGGTTAAATCAGCCGTGCTGACCTACAAAGCAACGTCTGGCTCTGCGATGGTGGTCGATGTGAGAACTGGTGAAGTGTTAGCGATGGTTAACAGCCCGTCTTTTAATCCAAATAATTTAAATGATGCAGCGCCGCATAAACGCCGTAACCGAGCGATCACGGATTTGTTCGAACCAGGTTCAACCGTTAAGCCTCTAGCCATATTAGCTGGGTTAGACTACGGCTCAATCCAACCGGATGATAAAATTGATACTTACCCAGGCTGGATGCGCATCGGTGGTACGTTAGTTACAGACTCGCGTAACCATGGTGAAATGACCTTACGTGAGATTTTAAAGTACTCCAGTAACATGGGTGTGACAAAAATAACGCAAGATGTACCGAAGGATTACTTTGTTGGCTTGTTCCAAAAAGTTGGCTTTGGTTCTGATACAGGCACCGGCATGGTTGGTGAAAGTAGTGGCTTGTTTTATCCGAATCGACGTTGGTCTGACCATGAAATTGCAGCACTTTCTTTTGGTTATAACGTTGCTGTAAGCACCGCACAAATGGCGCGTTTTTATGCCATGTTAGGTGCCGGCGGGATCAATAGACCGTTGACCATCCTCAAGCAAGATTCAATCCCTGAAGGCGAGCGTATTTTTCAACAAAAAGATGTTGAAGCGGTTGTGCATATGATGGAAAGCGTTTTTGAAGAAGGTGGAACAGCGAGCCGCATAAAAGTTGATGGTTATCGTGCTGCGGGTAAAACGGGTACCTCTAAAAAAGCCGCTGCAGGTGGTTATGGTGATGAGTATGTTGGTTACTTTACTGGTATAGCACCTGCGAGTAATCCACGTTTAGCTGTTGTTGTAATGATCAATGAGCCCGGTGGAGATGTTTATTATGGCGGTGCAACTGCAGGACCAGTGTTTGCAGAAATAATCTCCAATGCGTTAAGAATTTTAAACGTGGCACCAGACAAAGGCTCGGTTGCCTACGTGAAGGGCATAGATGATGATGCGTGATTTAAAAATAATTTTACAACAAATAGAAGTAGCAGCAACAAGCTTACTAGTAAAGCACTTGCGTTTGGATAGTCGAGATGTCACCCCTGGGGATGTCTTTGTAGCAATTAAAGGTCATCAATTAGATGGCGGACAATTTATTGATAAAGCGATTGCAAATGGTGCAGTTGCAGTAATTGCTGATCGTTTATGTGAGTTTGAATGTGATTTTGAACCGCTTTATTTAATTTCCGATTTGAATAAGAAATTGCCCGCATTAGCGAGTCATTTTTATCAGCAACCAAGTAAACAATTAGATGTGGTGGGTGTTACTGGCACCAATGGTAAATCAACCACCACTGCGATGATTGCTCATTTAGCTAAGTTTTGCGACACCCAATCAGCGATTATCGGTACGCTTGGGTATGGGCAACCAGAAAGTTTAACTGAGTTAATTAATACCACACCGTCTTGTGTTGATTTACAAAGAATATTAGCGCAACTTGCCACTGACAATAACAAACTGGTGGCGATGGAAGTGTCATCACATGGTTTGGTACAGCAGCGTGTTGCGAAAACGCACTTTAAAGCTGCTGTGTTTACCAATTTATCGCGTGATCATTTAGATTACCACGGTGATATGGCCAGTTATGCCGATGCAAAGTTAATGCTAATGCGAGATTTTGACGCGCAGCTGGTGGTACTAAATCAAGATGATAACCAAGTAGAGCAATGGTTAGAACAATACGATTTTAATAACTTAGTGTGTTATGGCCATAAAAACTTGCAGCCAAAAGGTGCTAAGTTTGTATACTTCACTGATGTTTCTTACCATAAAACCGGTATATCGGCACAGTTGACGACAAGTTGGGGTGATATTGCTATTACCTGTCCGCTGTTTGGCGAATTTAATTTATATAATTTAGCGGCTGCAATCGCAACTTTACTTGGTTTAGGTTACCCATTAGATCAACTGGCAGCGGGTTGTGCAAGCTTGCAACCAGTTGCTGGACGCATGCAAGCATTTAGCGCGCCAAACCAACCAACCTGTATTGTTGATTATGCTCACACGCCAGATGCGTTAGCTTTAGCATTGCAAGCATTGCAACAACATGTGCCCGGTGGCGTAAGTTGTGTATTTGGTTGCGGTGGAGACCGTGATAAAGGCAAGCGACCAATGATGGCCCAAGCGGCTGAGCAAAATGCTGATAAAGTAATTATTACCAGTGATAACCCGCGTAGCGAAGATCCATGGCAGATCATTAAAGATGTTGCTGCTGGTTTAAGCCAGCCTGACCGTGCGCACTTAGAAGCTGACCGTGCTCATGCTATTGCCTTTGCAATAGATAACGCAAATGCCAATGACGTAGTGCTTATTGCAGGTAAAGGCCATGAAGATTATCAAATAATTGGTACGCAACGGATAGATTTTTGCGATCGTAAATTTGTCCAGCAGCACTTACAACAAAAGCAAAAGCTAGACCCACAAGAACAACAAATAAGAGGATCGCAGTTATGATCCCAATGGATTTTGATTGGCTAGCAAATGTGCTAGCAACTGATTATCAAGGTGATAATCAAACAGTAAAAAATATTAATACAGATACTCGCACCGTATGCGAAGGAGAAGTATTTTTAGCGCTACAAGGCCCTAATTTTGATGGCCATCAGTTTTTACAACAAGCGAAAGACAAAGGCGCAATAGCCGCTATTGTTAGTCAAAAAGTTGCCGTTGATATTCCACAGTTTTTAGTTACGGATACGCGTATTGCGCTAGGCGAAATTGGTGCTGCGGTAATGGCCAGTGTGGCACCAAAAACTATCGCAATTACAGGCAGTGTCGGTAAAACCACAGTAAAAGAAATGTGCGCAGCTATTTTAGCTCCTCACGGTGAAGTACTGTCGACTAAAGGTAATTTTAATAATGACATTGGCGTGCCATTAACCTTGTTACGCCTAGAACCGCAGCACAAATATGCGGTGATTGAGCTTGGCGCTAACCATATTGGTGAAATTGCCTATACCACGGCGATGACTAAGCCAGATGTTGCCGTTGTTTGTAATGTGGCAGCTGCGCATATTGAGGGTTTTGGCTCTCTTGCGGGTGTGGCAACGGCTAAAAGTGAAATTTACGATGGTTTGAAAGAGCATGGCATTGCGCTAGTTAACTGTGACAGCGAATTTAGTGATGGTTGGCTTACTAAGTTACAAGGGCGCAATGTAAAACGTTTTTCAAGCACTGAAAAACTAGATATTTGGGCAGAAGAAGTCAGCCTCGATGAGCAAGCTCAGGCGTCTTTTTATATTTGTACCAAGCAGCATCGAGTACCCGTTAAGCTTGCATTGCCAGGTCGTCACAATGTTACAAACGCCCTTATAGCAGCTGCATTAACCTGTGAATTTGGCGTTAGTCTTGAGGCTGTGGCAACGGCACTCGCAACCATGGCTGAAGTAAAAGGCCGAGTAAACATTATTCAAGTCAATGAAACACTAACCGTGATTGATGACACTTATAATGCCAATGTGCAATCGGTTAAGGCTGCAATTGATTTATTACGCGACCTCCAAGGTCAGCGTATTTTAGCGTTAGGTGATATGGGAGAACTTGGTGAAGAAGCCGCGCTTTATCACCAACAAGTTGGCGCCTATGCCAAACAACAAGGTATTGATGAGTTGTATAGCTTAGGTGTACTGAGTCAATACGCCAGTGATGAATTTGCTAAACCACAGCGGCATTTTTCAAGCCGCGAGGAACTGTTGCAACAATTACAAGCACAGTTAACTGACTCAGCACAAAAAACCACCATAGTCGTGAAGGGATCGCGCAGTTCTCGCATGGAATTATTAGTACAAGATTTAGTTAACAGCCAGCAAACTGGCCGCAATGGAGTATCTCAATGTTAGTTTGGCTGGCCGAGTATTTAACACAATATTACAGTGCATTTAATGTGTTCTCGTATTTAACCGTTCGCGCTGTATTTGGTATTTTAACGGCACTATTAATTTCTTTATATTTTGGCCCTAAGTTGATCCGAGCATTGCAAAGAATGCAAATTGGTCAAGTGGTTCGTAACGATGGCCCGGAGTCGCATTTATCGAAAAAAGGCACCCCAACCATGGGAGGCTTGTTAATTTTAGCGTCTATTTTTACCAGTACTTTGCTGTGGGCTGATTTAGCGAATAAATATGTATGGGCTACCTTGTTTGTGATCGGCTCATTGGGAATTGTGGGCTTTGTTGATGATTACCGTAAAGTGATCCGCAAAGATCCAAAAGGGTTGATTGCGAAATGGAAGTATTTTTGGCAGTCAGTGATTGCCTTAGTGGTTGCCTGCGCATTATTTTTTACTGCTAATCATGCCAACGAAACATCATTAGTAGTGCCGTTTTTTAAAGATGTATTACCGCAGCTAGGTTTGTTTTACATAGTTATGACTTACTTTGTCGTGGTGGGGACGTCAAATGCTGTGAATCTGACCGATGGCTTGGATGGTTTGGCCATTGTACCGACTATTTTAGTGGCAGCAGCACTGGCTATTATTGCTTACTTAACAGGTAACGTGAATTTCTCTGCTTACTTGCATATTCCACATTTACCATTGGCCAGTGAGTTGGTTGTAGTATGTACCGCCATTGTTGGTGCCGGATTAGGCTTTTTATGGTTTAACACTTACCCAGCACAAGTATTTATGGGTGATGTTGGTTCATTAGCGCTTGGTGGAGCATTGGGTATTATTGCTGTATTAGTTCGCCAAGAGTTAATTTTAATCATTATGGGCGGTGTATTTGTGATGGAAGCACTGTCGGTTATCTTGCAAGTTGGCTCTTATAAATTACGTGGCCAACGGATTTTTAGAATGGCACCAATCCACCATCATTACGAGTTAAAAGGCTGGCCTGAGCCACGAGTTATCGTGCGTTTTTGGATAATTTCTATCGTGCTAGTGTTAGCTGGCCTAGTAACATTAAAGATCAGGTAAATGACGTATTTAAACGAGATGAAAAACAAACATATTACAGTGCTCGGACTCGGTGTAACCGGTCTGGGCATTGTGCGTTTTTTATTATCTCAAGGTTTAACGCCTAATGTAGTTGATAGTCGCCAATCACCGCCCGGTTGTGATTGGTTGCAACAACATGCGCCAAATTTAACGACGCAGTTTGGTGATTTAGCAACTGCACAGCTTGAAAGCGCCGATATGATCATCATCAGCCCTGGTTTAAGTTTAACACTTCCAGCAGTTGCACAAGCAATGCAAGCGGGTGTTGAAGTGATTGGTGATATTGAGTTATTTGCCCGTTTAACAGACAAGCCGGTGGTGGCTGTAACAGGCTCTAACGGTAAATCGACTGTCGTTACGTTGGCTTATGAAGTATTGAAAATGGCTGGTTATAAGGTCGGACTTGGCGGAAATATTGGTACTGCCGCACTGGATTTATTAGCTGATGATTTTGATGTTTACGTATTAGAGCTATCGAGTTTTCAGCTCGATACGATGCACAGCTTAAAGCCGGTTAGCGCTACGGTACTTAATGTGTCGGAAGATCATTTAGATCGTTACCCGAGCTACCAAGCCTATATTGATTCAAAACAAACGATTTATGCTAATGCCGCGCTGGCTGTAGTAAATAAGACTGACCCAGCAACGTATACACAAACAATGCCGCAATTAAGCTTTGGCTTAGAAAATGCGAATTATTGTTTAATGACGTATCAAGGTGACAGTTACTTTAGTTATCAAGGCAAAGCTCTATTGCCTGTTAGTAGCTTGGCCGTAGTTGGTCGTCATAATCAGCTAAATGCGTTAGCGGTTATGGCATTATTGAGCCCATTTGATATCAGTGCTAGTCAGTTTGCACAAGCTTTTAGCCAATTTACTGGCTTGGCGCATCGTTGTCAGTTTGTTGCCGAGCAAGCGGGGGTTAAATATTTTAATGACTCTAAAGCTACGAATGTCGGGGCCACCATTGCGGCGATAGAAAGTTTAGCCGATCAGGCCAAGCAACTAGTGGTGATTGCCGGAGGCGATGCCAAAGGCGCTGATCTCGATAGCTTAAAGCCGTATTTACAACAGCAAGTTAAAGCGCTTATTTGTTTTGGTAAAGATGGCAAAGCACTGGTTGCGTTGACTGACAAAGGCCACTTAACAGAAAATATGCAGCAAGCGGTGATGCTTGCCAAGCAACTTGCCACTGCGGGCGATATTGTGTTGCTTGCACCTGCATGTGCCAGTATCGATATGTATAACAATTATATGCAACGTGGCGATCACTTTAGCCAATGTGTTTTAGCGGAGGCAGTATGATCGCATTTGCTGATATCCGCGACTCTTTAACTCCTAAGCCATCGGCGCAGTTATACGATGTGCCACTGTTATATTGTGTGATCATGCTAATTGGCTTGGGGTTTGTGATGGTGACGAGTGCGTCGATGCCGACCGCTGATCGCTTATTTAACAATCCCTATCATATTATTATTCGCCACAGCATGTTTTTGGCGATGGGCTTTGTGCTGTTTTGGATCACCTGCTGTGTACCAATGACCTGGTGGAAACGCTCGAATCCTTACTTATTACTGTTTGGCATGGCGCTACTGATAGTGGTGTTAATCGTTGGACGTGAAGTGAATGGCGCAAAACGTTGGATCCCAGTAGGTCCAGTGGGCTTTCAGGTTGCTGAAGCGGCTAAATTATTCTTTTTCAGTTATATCGCCGGTTACTTAGTGCGTAAACGCGAGGAAGTTCAAGAAAACATCAAAGGCTTTGCTAAGCCAATCGCAGTGTTTGCAGTTTACGCATTGTTGATTTTATTACAGCCCGATTTAGGCACTGTGGTGGTGATGTTTGTAACTACCGTAGGCTTATTGTTCTTAGCTGGGGCTAAGTTATGGCAGTTTTTTGCCTTGATATTAACAGGCGTAGGCTTAGTCGTATTGCTCATTATTGTTGAGCCATATCGGATGGCGCGGGTGGTCGGTTTTCTAGAGCCATGGGATGACCCATTTGGTAAAGGCTACCAGTTAGTACAATCGCTGATGGCATATAGCCAAGGTGGTTGGTTTGGCCAAGGTTTAGGTAATAGTGTGCAAAAATTGCAATATTTACCTGAAGCCCATAATGACTTTATTTTTGCGGTGATTGGCGAAGAGTTAGGTTTTATCGGTATCGTCAGTATTTTAATGGTGTTTGGTACTTTGGTGTTTAGAGCACTGTTAATTGGTCAGCAAGCACTTAAATGTGGCAAAGAATATGAAGGTTACTTTGCATTCGCAATAGGTATTTGGTTTGCATTTCAAACCATGGTTAATGTGGGGGCGAGTGCCGGTATTTTGCCAACCAAAGGTTTAACCTTGCCGTTTGTATCTTATGGTGGCTCAAGTTTACTTATCATGACTATTGCGGCAGGTATTTTATTACGCGTGGATTTTGAAACCAAAATGGCCACTAAACAAGCAACATCCGGTGGAGGCAAGCGATGAATAAAAAATTAGTCGTTGTTGCTGGTGGTACTGGCGGGCATATTTTTCCCGGCATAGCTGTGGCTGATCACTTAAGGCAACAAGGTTGGCAAGTGAGTTGGATTGGCACTGCTGATCGAATGGAAGCGCAGGTTGTACCAAAGCATAATATTGAGATTGATTTTATTAATGTTAAAGGTGTACGTGGCAATGGCCTTGCACGTTTAGTAAAAGCCCCTTTTATGGTGATTAATGCCATATTACAAGCACGCAAAGTATTGAAAAAACAACAACCTGATGTTGTGTTAGCAATGGGCGGCTATGTTACTGGGCCGACTGGCATTGCCGCAAAAAGCTTAGGTATACCACTGGTGATCCATGAGCAAAATGCGGTTGCCGGTATGAGTAATAAGTACCTAGCCAAGTTTGCCAATAAAGTGTTGGCTGCATTTCCGCAAGCATTTGCCTCTGGATACAGTGACGTGGTTGGTAATCCGGTACGAGCCAGCGTAGCAAATGTGGCAATGCGGGAAGTATCAAGTCCGGTTAACGTGTTGGTCGTTGGTGGCTCGTTAGGTGCGCAGGTGCTAAACCAAACTTTGCCAGCAGCATTTAAACAGCTCAGTGAAGAGTTTCAGATCAATACATGGCATCAAACAGGTAAAGGTCATTTAGGCTCAGTAACACAGGCATATCAGCAGCAAGGTTTTAGTGCTGAACAAGCTAAGGTAGCTGAGTTTATTGATGATATGGATACCGCTTATGGCTGGGCAGATATTGTAATTTGCCGCGCGGGGGCGTTAACCGTCAGTGAGATTGCTGCTGCAGGAAAAATGGCCGTGTTTGTGCCGTTTCCGCATGCGGTTGACGATCATCAAACTGCGAATGCAAAATTTTTAGTTGATGGCAATGCGGCATTATTAATGCCACAGGGGCAGTTCAATCAACACAGTATTGTTGAACTATTACGCCCGTATTTAGCCAAACCAGCATTAATCAGTGAACTTGCAAGCAATGCTAAGCAATTGGCGACACTAGAAGCTACTGCCAATGTCGCATGGCATTGTATGGATGCCGCAGGTGTCCCCTTGTCAGCGCTGCAAGTAACAGAAAAAAGAGATAATTAAGTGAAACAAATGTCAACACACAAGAGCACTCGCCCGGCAATGCGCCGAATTAGCACTATCCACTTTATTGGTATTGGTGGCGCAGGAATGGGCGGTATTGCCGAAGTACTCGCATTTGAAGGATATCGTATTACTGGCTCTGATATTGCCCATAGTGCAATGACCGAACGTTTGATCCAAGCTGGCGCTGAAGTGTTTATTGGCCATCATCAAAGTAATGTTAAAGATGCCAATGTAGTGGTGGTTTCAAGTGCAATTGATGAAACTAACCCTGAGATTATTGCAGCTAAGGCGGCACGTATTCCGGTTGTGCGCCGTGCAGAAATGTTGGCCGAGCTAATGCGCTTTCGCCACGGTATTGCTATCGCTGGCACTCATGGTAAAACCACCACCACTAGTTTGATCGCGAGTATTTATGCTCAAGCTGGGCTGGATCCAACCTTTATTATTGGTGGCTTACTTAATAGTGCGGGTAGTAACGCAAAAGTCGGTAAAAGTGATTTTTTAATTGCTGAAGCTGATGAGAGTGATGCGTCATTCTTGCATTTGCAACCTATGGTATCGGTGATCACTAATATTGAAGAAGATCACATGGATACCTACGGCGGTAGCTTAGAAAAAATGAAAGATACTTATGTGGACTTCATTCATAACCTGCCTTTTTATGGCCTTGCTGTGGTGTGTATCGATTCAGAAGTGGCAGCTGAGCTTATTCCGCGATTTGGCCGTCCTGTGATCACTTATGGTGAATCAAGCGACGCCGATTACCGCATGACTGATTTTAGCCAAACGGCAAATACCAGTCAGTTTAAAGTGCGCACTAAGCAAGGTGATGAATTAACTGTGCATTTAAATATGCCAGGTAAACATAATGCATTGAACGCCACTGCAGCGATTGCTGTTGCAAAAGATCAACAAATAGCTGATCACGCGATTTTAGAAGCATTGCAACAGTTTGAAGGTATCGGACGTCGTTTTCAGCATTATGGCGATTTTGAAAACGAACGTGGCAAAGTAATGCTGGTGGATGATTATGGTCATCACCCTTCAGAAGTTGCAGCGACTATAGCGGCAATTCGCCAAGGCTGGCCTGATAAACGCTTAGTAATGATTTATCAACCACATCGCTTTACTCGTACTCGTGATTTATATGAAGACTTTGTAAAAGTGTTAGCCGATGTTGATCAGTTATTATTGCTTGATGTATACGGCGCTGGTGAAGAGCCAATTATTGGCGCAGACAGTAAAAGTTTATGTCGTAGCTTACGTCAACGCGGTAAAGAACCACTGCATGTTGCAAGTAGCTCTGAACTAGCTGGAGTATTAGCTGATACGTTACAAGATAATGATTTAGTTATAACCCAAGGTGCTGGTAATATTGGTCAATTAGTAAAAACACTCGCGGCGACATCGCTGTCGATTGAGCAACTTAAGCAGGTAAAGGTATGACGCAATTAAACACACAGTTTGGCAAAGTGGCAGTGTTGTTTGGTGGACACTCAGCTGAGCGCGAAGTATCACTAAAATCAGGCCAAGCGGTATTGAACGCATTACAAAATGCGGGCGTTGATGCCATTGGCTTTGATCCAAAAGAGCAACCGTTATGGCAATTAAAAGAACTCGGCATTGAACGAGTATTTATCGCCCTGCATGGTCGCGGTGGTGAAGACGGTACTATTCAAGGTGCACTTGAGTTTATGGGGTTGCCATACACTGGCAGTAACGTATTAGGCTCAGCATTGGCGATGGATAAAATACGTTGTAAGCATTTATTTAAATCTGCGGGCTTGAGCACTGCGCCTTATGCGGTGGTGGATAGCAAACGTGGTTTTGATGCGACAGCGATAATGAATGAACTGAAAAAAGTGATGGTAAAACCGTCGCACGAAGGTTCTAGCATTGGTATGGCGCAAGCAAATAATGCGCAAGAGCTTGAAGCTGCTTTAGCCGAAGCGTTTAAGTTTGACAGCCAAGTACTGGTTGAGCAGTGGATAACAGGGCGCGAATTTACAATCACTGTACTAGGCGATGAGGTACAGCCAGTAATTGAAATGACCACCCCAAATGGTTTTTATGATTACCAAGCAAAGTATCAGTCAAATACCACGCAATATCATTGCCCAGCAGACTTATCAGCTAGCGATACCACGCATTTACAAGCAATGGCTTTAGCGGCATTTGAGCTAGTGGGTGCCAGTGGTTGGGGCCGTGTTGATGCAATGCAAGATGCAGACGGTAACTTTTATTTGTTAGAAGTAAACACAGTACCAGGAATGACTGAAAAATCGTTAGTGCCAATGGCTGCTAAAGCAAATGGTGCAAGCTTTGAGCAATTAGTTGTTCGCATTTTGGAGCAAACGCTTTAATATGCATCCCTTTTTGGAAAAAGCGCAACAATTAAAACAGCAACTAAATTGGTCGCTAATTTTAGGTGTGAGCTTTTTTTTAATCGTGGTTTTCAGTTTGGTGCAAATCACCAGCGGCGTTAGACAGTGGTTGGTAGAAAATAAAGATGCGCAAATAAAGCATTTAGCGGTGTTGGGGAAACCTCAATACACAGATGAAAAAGCGATTATTAGCGCGATTAAAAAAGCCGACTTATCGAGTTTTTTTGATTTAGACGTGAAAAACATACAACGTCTAGTGCAAGACTTACCTTGGGTGGCTACTGCATCGGTACGTAAGCAGTGGCCAGATACATTACAAGTGTATGTGGTAGAGCATCAGGCTGTCGCAGTGTGGAACAGTGATTTATTACTTAACCAAAGCGGTGAAGTGTTTCAAGCTAGCAGTGCGAAGCTCAGTGACGAGCTGCCACAACTTTATGGCCCTGAGGGCAGTGAATTTGAAGCATGGGGAGCTTTCAAGCAGTTTGATGAAATGCTTAAGGTTAATAATTTAAAGTTAACCAGCCTGGCATTGTCAGAGCGATTTTCATGGCAGTTATGGCTCGATAACGGTATTCGCCTTAAATTAGGGCGTAAAGAAAAAGCTAAACGGGTACAACGGTTTATAGATGTTTACCCGCGGATGGAAAAACGTGCAGATGCACAAGTAGATGTAGTGGATTTACGGTATGATACCGGCCTTGCGGTGAGCTGGAAGCTCCTGGAAGAAGCGCAATTACAAAATAAGAGTAAGGCATGACTAAGTCAGCAGAAAGAAACCTAGTGATTGGATTAGACGTTGGCACCTCAAAAGTGGTGGCCACGGTTGGTGAAATCACCGCAGATAACAAACTCAGCATTGTTGGGGTTGGCAGCCAAGTGTCCCATGGTATGGATAAAGGCGGCGTAAACGACCTTAACTTGGTGTCGGAGTCTATTCGTCGTGCAATCGATGAAGCTGAACTTATGGCTGATTGCCGTATTAGCTCCGTGTATTTGGGGATCTCAGGTAAACATATTCAGTGCCAAAACGAAAGTGGTGTTGTGGCAATTAATAATACTGAAGTGACTGATGAAGACATTGAAAATGTTATTCATATTGCGCGCTCTGTGCCTATTTCAGCCGAACGTAAAATGCTGCATGCACTGCCGCAAGAATATAGTATCGATATGCAAGAAGGGATTAAAAACCCGCGTGGTATGAGTGGTGTACGAATGGAAGCACGTGCTCACATCATAACTTGCTCAAACGATATGGCGAAAAATATTGAAAAATGTGTTGAGCGTTGTGGTCTTGAAGTTGACCAACTGATTTTCACCGCATTAGCGTCGTGTTATTCGGTATTAACCGATGACGAAAAAGAGCTCGGTGTTGCGGTACTTGATATCGGTGGCGGTACGATGGATATCACTATTTATATCAATGGTGCGTTGCGCCACTCTGCAGTTATTCCTGTAGCGGGCAACCAAGTTACTGGCGATATTGCAAAAATATTTCGTACACCGATATCCCATGCTGAATCACTCAAGGTACAATATGCCTGTGCAAGTAGCCAAATGGCCAGCAGCGAAGAAACTATTGAAGTGCCTAGTGTCGGCGGGCGACCAGCGCGGTTAATGTCGCGTCATACCTTATCTGAGGTGGTTGAGCCACGTTTTAGAGAATTATTTGAATTAGCGATGGAAGAAATACATCGTTCAGGATTAGCAGACCAAATTGCAGCAGGACTCGTCATTACTGGCGGTAGTGCTAAAATGGCTGGCGCGATGGAAGTGGCTGAAGACATTTTCCAGATGCCAGTGAGAATAGGCAAACCTATAGGGATAGTTGGTTTGACAGATTATGTAGATGACCCTTCATATGCAACGGCGGTTGGCTTATTACAATATGGCCGCACAATGCAATCGATGAATGCACAAAAATCGAAACCTGAAGGCGATAATAATTGGTGGAACCGCATAACGAAGTGGTTTCAAGGCGAGTTTTAATACTCAAGTCGGAGAGTAAACATGTTTGATATAATGGAACAACACAGCGAAGAAGCTGTTATAAAAGTAATAGGCGTGGGCGGCGGCGGCGGTAACGCTGTTGAGCACATGGTTAAGCAACAAATTGAAGGCGTGCGTTTTATTGCCGCTAATACGGATGCTCAGGCATTACGTAACTCATCAGCAGATATTACTGTGCAACTAGGTACTCAGATCACGTCTGGGCTAGGTGCGGGTGCAAACCCTGATGTAGGTCGTAAATCAGCAGAAGAAGACGCCGATACTATTCGTGCCAGCCTTGAAGGTGCTGATATGGTATTTATCGCAGCGGGTATGGGCGGTGGTACTGGCACAGGTGCTGCGCCTGTGGTTGCCAAAATTGCTAAAGAGTTAGGTATTTTAACGGTTGCTGTAGTGACACGTCCGTTTGACTTTGAAGGTAAAAAGCGCGCAGCAGCGGCTGAACAAGGTATTAACGAATTGTCAGAAATTGTAGATTCACTTATTACAATTCCTAACAATAAATTGCTTAAAGTTTTAGGTAAAGGGACTACACTGTTAGACGCATTCGCTAAAGCAAATGATGTATTATTTGGTGCCGTGCAAGGTATTGCGGAACTAATTACTCGTTCTGGTTTGATTAACGTGGATTTCGCCGACGTACGTACAGTAATGTCAGCCATGGGTACTGCGATGATGGGCACAGCGTCTGCATCGGGTCCTGATCGTGCGCAAGAAGCTGCAGAGGCTGCAATCTCAAGCCCACTACTTGAAGACGTTGATTTAACTGGCGCGAAAGGCATCCTAGTTAACATCACTGCAGGTATGGATATCGCAATTGAAGAGTTTGAAATTGTTGGTAATCACGTTAAAGCATTAGCATCTGAAAATGCGACTGTGGTGGTTGGTGCGGTTATTGACCCTGAAATGACTGATGAACTACGTGTAACTGTAGTCGCTACAGGTTTAGGCGGCGATCGTCGTCCACAGTTTGGTATTGTCGATAACGGCTTTAAAAAAGCGTCAGGTTCTGATGTTAGCAGTTCAACAAACCAAACTAGCAGTATGTATGTACCAAGCTTTGCAAGCCAAGGTAGTGGCGATGAAATGACTGCTGCTCCAGCGATTGAAAAGCATGAATCGAGCAAGACAACGCAAAGCAATAGTGGTTTATCTAAAACTAATGATAGCGGTAAAAAGTCTGATAAATCAGAAGGTGGCGATTATTTCGACATCCCTGCATTTTTAAGAAAACAAGCAGATTAAGCAAAAAGGTAATTGTTTTTGTTTAAAAAGCGAACGAATTTGGCAGCTGGTCGTATATGTGATATAATCGGCGGTCTAACTGTAACTATAAGTGAGCGAAGCTATGATTAAACAGCGTACCATTGCAGAGATAGTCAAAGCCATAGGAATTGGACTTCACAAAGGTGAGAAGGTCACTATTACTCTCCGACCTGCGAGCGCAAATACTGGGATAGTATTTCGTCGTGTCGACCTTGATCCGGTTGTTGATTTTGAAACAACACCTGAAGCCGTTGGCGATACGCAATTATGTACCTGTTTAACTAACAAAGATGGCGTTCGCTTATCTACGACTGAGCACCTTATTGCTGCGGTAGCGGCAATGGGTATCGATAATTTGATCGTTGAATTAGATAGCTCAGAAGTACCAATAATGGATGGTAGTGCATTACCATTCATTTATTTGTTACAAAAAGGCGGCATTGCAGAGCAGAATGCGGCTAAGCGCTTTATTCGGATTAAAGAAAAAGTACGTATTGAAGAAGGTGATAAATGGGCCGAGATTGAACCATATGATGGTTTTCATATCGACTTTGAAATTGCTTTCGATCATCCGGCAATCAATGAAAGCCGCCAACGTATCGGTTTAGATATTACGGCACAAAGCTTTACAGAAGAAATCAGCCGTGCACGTACTTTTGGCTTTATGAAAGACATTGAATATATGCATGCTAATAACCTAGCTTTAGGTGGCAGCATGGATAACGCCGTGGTATTGGATGAGTTTAAAGTACTTAATCCTAACGGTCTGCGTTATAGCGATGAGTTTGTTAAGCATAAGATTCTAGACTGTGTTGGTGACATGTTTATGACAGGCCACAACATTTTAGGAAAAATTACAGCTTATAAATCAGGCCATGACCTTAACAATAAGTTACTTCGTAAAATTATGGCGACTGAGTCAGCATGGGAATGGGCAACATTTGATACCCCAGTATACATGCCAGCACCAGGTTTAGAAGTAGCCACAGCTTAATCGCAAACGCTTAAAACAGTTATAAAAAATGACGCTATCTAGCGTCATTTTTTTTGTTTAAATATTGCGGTTTAGTTTTTTAATGTTATACCAATCGTGTTAAGTTACTGACCATTTATAGCGACAGATAAATGGAGTGATAACAAGGCGTAAATTTTTGTTCTACTTAAAAATTATAACGCAGTTAGCGCTTTATTTAGCTCGCTAGAATGGTTAAATATTTAAGTCGATTGGTATTAAACCTTTTTACAATCCTAACAACTGTTGTAACTGTACCAGCTCAGTCACTTGGTATGTTGGTTCAATGCCTTCTGGCAGAACTGTGTTGGGGTGCTGTAGCCAGCAGGTATCAATCCCGGCATTTTGGCCACCTAAGATATCACTGCTTGCGGTATCACCGACCATCAAGATCTGTTCTTTTGGTGGATTACCTAACAGTTCAAAAGTGTGATAAAAAATTTCTGCGGCTGGTTTTGCAATTCCCACTTGCTCAGAGATAACTAAACAATCAAACATCTCTTTTAATCCGGTATGCTCTAAGCGACGTGCTTGTAGCTGGGTAAAACCATTAGTGATAATGCCTAATTTAGCATGCGGTTTTAGTTTATTTAGCAGTTCAATAGCGCCAGGTAATGGTTCGCAGATCTCAGCCATGGCAGTTAAAAAATCATCATTAAGCTGTTGAGCTGGAACATTGAGCTTATTAGCCCACTCACTAAATCGAGTGACTTGTAGGTGAGTAGCGGAAATAGTATTGTTTTGATACTCAAGCCACAACGGTTTATTTGTTGCTTGATAATGACTGTAATCAGCGTCATTAAAATCTACGCCATAAACTGCAAACATTCTTTTTAAGCCTGCATAGGCATTAAAGCTAAATAAGGTTTCGTCGGCATCAAATAAAACATGGGTGTACTTCATTAAACTTCCTTAGAGTAAAGCGCGGGATGAAGAAAAGGCGCCATAGCGAGTGTCAGCGCTTGCGTATAGGTACTTTCTCGGGTGGCATGATGATTAGTTAATAAACCAATAGCACCGCCTTGCTGTTTGATATTGGTAGTATTAAATGCGTTATCCATTACATCGCCAAGTTCTTTGCCTTGCAATAACGCATTATACAGGCTTGGGGGTAAAGGAAGGTTACTACTACGACCGATAGCACGTTGTTGGTTATCAGCAACGACTACAAATGCAAAGGTAGCGGGGCCGTAGCTAAATTGCTCAGCACCACCTTCCATTGCAACATAAAAATCAGCTTGGTAATGCTGTTGGCAATACAAGACACGATTTTGTGCGCCTATTCGTGTTTCATCTTCACCTATTGGCTGATCAGGTACTTGTGAAGGTGCATCAACTCCTTGACAATCAATCGTCATATTAGGGTAATAGAGAGAGAAAATACTGCGGGCAGCATTTATTTTTACCGGATTTTTGGAACCGACGAGAATGCGTAATGGCTCTGTCATGCTGATATCTCCTTTTATGATGAAGTCAGCAGTTTACATAAGCTATATATTTCAGCAAGCGTATTTCTTAAATAGGCAAATCAACGGGGGCTAATTCGGCAAGCGCACGCTTTTTAAGGATAATATCTTTGATAAGTGGGGTTAATACTAACTCCATAGCGAGTCCCATTTTTCCACCAGGGACCACTAAGGTGTTGATCCTCGACATAAAGCTGCCTTCTATCATACGTAGGTAATACGGAAAATCGACGTCATCTATGCCACGAAAACGAATAACTACAAAGCTTTCATCAAGGGACGGAATATCTTTTGCGCTAAATGGGTTTGAGGTGTCAACGGTTGGCACGCGCTGAAAGTTTATGTGAGTACGTGAGAACTGTGGCGTAATGTGATTAATGTAATCATCCATACTGCGGACAATTGAGCCCATAACAGCTTCGCGAGAGTGACCACGTTCAGAGGTGTCGCGGATTAACTTTTGGATCCACTCAAGGTTAATGATAGGCACCATACCAATTAGTAAATCAACATGCTTAGCTACATCATGATCTTCATCGACAACACCGCCATGCAGTCCTTCGTAGAATAAAATATCGGTGCTACTTTCCAGTTCTTGCCACGGAGTAAAGGTACCTGGTAGTTGATTGTATGGCACGGCTTCGTCAAAGGTATGCAAATAACGACGTAATTTACCTGCTCCAGTATCGCCATAGGTGCTGAACAAACCTTCTAGGGCTGCAAAGTCATTAGCTTCACGACCAAAGTAACTAATGTGTTTACCTTCTTGCTGCGCTTCGCGAACTTTTTTATCCATCTCAGGACGAGTATAGCGATGAAAACTGTCGCCCTCTATAAATGCGGCCTCAATATTAAGACTACGAAATATATGCTTAATAGCACTTGTCGTGGTGGTAGTACCCGCACCAGATGAACCAGTGATCGCAATAATAGGATGTTTAGCTGACATAATTTTTCTCGTTTTAAGTAGCTCTGTAGTTATAAGGCGTAGTAAGGGGGTAGGTCAAGTGACATATCAATAACAGACTTGGGAATAACTATAAAATAGCGCTATTATAAGGGCGATAAAAATAATTAGAGAATGATATGAAATTGACTTTACCTTGGCTAAGTTTTGTTGCCACCCTTGCAGTTACCCCTAATAGCGTTTTAGCTGCGATGCCAAAAAGCGAAATTTTACTTGCTAAACTTAACACAGAATATGGGTTACAAGTAAGCCGTATCACTAATAATGATGTTTATAATAATCAGCCTTTACTTACCAAAGGTGGTATTTATTTTACCCAAGAAGTGCAAAGTGAAGGGCAAAGTCAAACAGATCTAGCTTTTTATGATTTTACCAATAAGCAAGTAACTAATTTAACAAATACTGCTGTGAGTGAATACTCGCCGACTTTAACACCTAATGGTAAGGCACTGTCAGCTATCGTAGTCGAGGCGGATGGTAAGCAAAAGTTATGGCAATATCCGTTTGACGATAATGTTAAACCAAGTCGTATTTTTGAGTGGATAGAGCCAGTTGGTTATCATGCCTGGGGCGCCAAAGATGATATGGTGATGTTTATTTTAGGCGAACCACATACTTTACAATATACTCAGGTTGCTGCAGCGAAGCCAAAAGTGGTTGCTGAGCATATTGGCCGTACGTTGACATTTAACCATGCATTAGCTGCCTATACATTTAGTTATAGCAAAGCGCAGCAGCACTGGTTAGCAAGTTATGATCCGCAAGAAAATACCGTCACTGACCTCTTTCGTTTACCGCAGACGGTACAAGATTACGCATTTAAAGACGCTAATACGGTCATTTATGCGGTCGATAATCGTGTTTACCAGCGCCAGCTAAATAGCCCTGAACAGGTCTCTCTATGGCTTGATTTAACGCCTTTCTGTGACACCAATATTACCCGTATTAGCTACTTAAATGATCAACTCGCTTTTGTATGCGTTAAATAACTATAATATAAAACTTTGCAGGTTCTTGGCTGTGCTGTAGTTTACAGCTAAGAGCTTAATGAAAATCAAGGATATCCATGTCAGCTAGTCCAGAGCAAATCAACGAGCAACTTATTGCATTAGAGTGCCGTAGTAATTTTAGAATTAAGAATATCACTGAATATATGTTACCTAAGTCCAAAGAAGCAATTTATCTGCATATAGAAGGTGGCCAAGCTAAGCTTGTGCTTCGTCCTGCACTGGAAGTCTTTAGTGATGATTTTAATAAAATAGCAGGCGTTAACCGCATTAGCGGTTTTTTTCATAGTAGTGAAATGACACGGTTTCCAACGCGTATTTTTAAAAGCACGAATCCAATCCATTATGGAATTGGTTTTAAAATGACCAGCGTTGAAGGAGCAAAAGAGTTTATTTCTCAGCTAGTAAAAATTATCAATGGATAAATAACGCTGTTGATAAAAAACGGCAAGCCAATGGCTTGCCGTACAAATTAACGTTTTAAGAAACTATTAACTGAAGCTAGTTCACGTTCTTTGAGTGCAATACAATTATTTACGCTTTCTTCAAGCTTGCTTAAGGTACGGGCATAACCTGGCTCATCAGCAATTTTGCTCATAAAGAAAGTTTGCGTTTTTGCTAAGCTGCTGGCGCTACAACCTGAGGTGGTAAAGTTAGGCAGGTTAGGTACGAAGAAAGGTGGCAAGTTTGCAACTACCTTATCGTAATTCGCGTATATCCATTCAATAAACAAAGCTTCACGGGCTTTCGTGTAAGCCTGTCCTGACATAATCGTACGCATGTCAGATGCAGTGACATCGTCAGTTAAGCTGTAATTTAATACCTTAGTTTGTAGCTCTGGCGTGCCAAAGTAACTCATAGCCGCTAGCATTTTTGTACGCACTTGCGGATCTTTGGTAGTTTTAAAGGTATTTATATACGCATCGAGTAGGTTTTTATCACCATGGAATGCGGCTAAGTTTAAGTAGATTGACGCAAGGTACGGATCAACTTTTTCTGGGTTATTTAAGTAAACACGGGCTTGTGCCTTGGCGGTATTGATCACACTTTGATCTTCACCATCAAAACCTAAACGTGCAACTACTTGAGTACGTAATTGCGAGATTGCAGCATCTTCATTTACTTTTGCAGTTAAACCATACTGTTTAGCTGCAGGCATGATGCTTTTACGAATAAATTCAGGCCACAGGTCTTGGTTGCTTTCATCTTCAAAGGTACGCTTTTGTGCGGCTAAATAACCCAAAGCGGTATTAGCAACGCGTGGGTGTTTATCGCTTACAAAAACTTCTAGTGTTTGCATTAAATGTGCAGCAGAAATAACACCAGCATCTAGTAATGCATCAGCGGCAGACAATAACGCTAAACGTTCTCGTACTGTCAATGACTGCGCGGCGTTATCAATCAATGCAGCAAATTGTTTGTCATCCATCACCCAGCGGTAATAACCTAAAGCGCCTTGATCAGGATAAATCCACTCAGGTTCAAATTCAAGTTCAACAGTTTGATTGGCTTTAGTTAGTAATATATTGGCAGTTTTAACTTTATCGCCAGCACCGTATTTTATTGCAACTGGCACATTCCAAAGCTGTGCAGGAGCATCAACGCCCGCGTTAGTAAAGCGGCTTTGATTAATGGTAATCGTTTTACCTTGCTGAGTTACTTTGATCAGTGGGAATGAAGATTGTTCGATAAACGATTTTAAAACCGCTGCCACATCTTTATTTGATGCTTTACCAAGGGCTTGCCATAAGTCGGCTGCTTCGGCGTTTTTATACGAGAACTCTTTTAAATAAGCGCGAATACCCTGCTGGAAAGCCTCTTCGCCAATCCAGTTTTCAACCATAGCTAATACCGAGCTGCCTTTGCTATAAGCTAAGCCTAGGCCGTCCATAATATCGGCTTCGGTTTTGATTGGTTTACGAATTGGCTTAGTACTTAAACGAGCATCTAACGCCATAACGTTATTTTGCGGCAGGTCTAAATGTGATTCAAATTCAGGGTTAAGCTGGGCTGTGATTTTAGCAGCCATCCAGCTTGCAAACGCTTCATTTAGCCATAAGTCATTCCACCATTTCATGGTTACTAAGTTACCGTACCACTGGTGAGCAAGTTCATGAGCGATGATAGATACATTACGTTGTTTTTTATTGCGAGTCGCTGTAGCCAAATCAAGCAGCAAAATATCTTCACGGTAGGTAACTAAGCCTGCGTTTTCCATGGCACCGAATGGAAACTCAGGAACAGCGACTGAATCTAGTTTTTTATAAACATAAGGAATACCAAAGTAGCCTTCAAGCGCGGCCAATACTTTTGGCATTGCTTGCTCGGCATATTCACCTAAGTGAATTTTACCTTGTGGCGTGATCACACGGCCTGGAATTGGCATGCCTTTGACTTCACGCTCCTCAAATGGACCGACAGCCATAGCCACTAAGTATGAAGGAATTGGCGGTGTTTTATCAAAAAAGTGAGTGGTCATATCGCCATTAACGGTCGTTTTTAACTCAGGTGTATTGGCATACACTTTTTGAGAGCTAGGTGCTGTAATCGTTAATTGGAATGGAATTTTATAACTTGGTTCATCAAATACAGGGAATGCGCGGCGGGCATCGCTCATTTCAAATTGGGTAAATAAATACGGCACACCCTGATCTAAGGTTTTATACAGGCCAACACTTTGGCGATTATAGGGGGCAGTGAAGTCGACTTTAAGCGTGTATTTACCTGGTTGAATTTGCTCATCGCAGCTAAATTTTACTTTACCTGTTTTTAGCATTTCAGCACTTAAGTCACAGTTTTCTGCCCCAAGCAGTTTGGCCATTTGCGTTGCGTAAGCAACACCATTAAGCTCGATATAGTTAGTTGGCTTAAGTACTTCAAGGGCGATTTCGGTCATGCCGCTAAAGGCTTCTTGAGCTGGATCAAGCGTTAAAGATACGTGTTGAGAACTTGGTTTTGCGAGCTTTTCTAGGACAAACTCATTAGCATGAGCTGAACTTACTGCAATGGCCACACTGAGTGTGAGTAGGCTTTTAATAAACATAGATATCCCTGATATTTTCTTGTTAGAGTTTTGTGCACAGTTATCCTAACAGTTTTTAAGCAGTGAGTAATGAGCTAGTTGGTAACAAAGTTTGTCAAATGGTGTGGCGCTGATTAAAGCGGTGCCAATCAATGTGCTGGTTGATCACGCGTATTTGTTGGCAGATCTGATTAAGGGTGATTACATCGCTAAATTCAGTCAATTCATATTCATTAAAACCCAGCAGATAATTAAAAGCATCTTTATTGCCTGCTTGAATTGCATAAATGCGGATTTGCTGCTCAAAATTGAGTCTGAGACTGCTGACAGCGGTTTTCATACCAAGTTGATCGATATTGGGAATATCACACTTTTGTAAGTAGCCGGCACGCTCTCCTTCACCAGAGAACCAAATGCGAACTTTCTCGCTATAGCGACCTGACTTAGATGGTAAGTCAAACAATAGGCGATTGTGTCCTTGTTGTTTAACTGCTGCGATATACTCGTTTAAACCAGCATCAAAAAGTGCTTGATGGATAGGCACAATACGGGCTTTTATTTTACCGTGGGTATGGAAATGAAAACAAAGGATCTGTTGATGTTCAACAATATCGCACAGTTGTAAATGGCCAATTTCATCACTGTAAGCTCCGCTGTAATAAGCGATTAAAGGGAGCCAAAAATGCCAGTGTTTCGGCTGTTCGCGAGGTAAGCGTTGATCACCATATATATAGCCATGGTAAAGAGTATGTAATTCCATAGCGGAAAAAGGGCGGCGACCAAGATGGGACTTCAACGTAATACCCTGAAAGTAAAGATTTGCGCTAGTTTATAGCAAATAAACCAGCGCAGTAAAGCAATGTTAAATAATGCTTATTCGCTTAGTGCGCGTGCTAATCCAACCGGCTCGATTTCAACACATACTTGGTCGTCATTCCAGTTTAGGCCAACCAGTGCGTCATCTTCTTTTAGATCTTCAACCCAGTCATCTAAAAATTCATCCAAGGTGATTTGCAGTGGGCTGTAATCGGCCCATTCTTCTTTACACTGGGCTTTTGCTGTTGCTTCACTTTCCCACAATAGTAGTACATCGGTGTTTTCAAATTGGTTAGAGTCACAAACCACAAAACCGCCATCTTCAGCACCTAGCGCCCAGATTTGTTCACTTTGACGTACTTTTTCAACAAAACTAACTAGTTCTGATTCAATTTCGATATCACTCATGTGTTTACCCTTAAATGTTAATTACGTGGATCGGTTTGCTGCACTGCCTGTTGCTGAGCAAATGAATAATAGAACTTCATTAACTCGGTATGTGCCGTTAGATCCGTTAACTCGCGGAAGCAAATCCAATCAAGTAAGCAGTATAAACTGATGCACAGGTATTCACAGCTTTTAAATCCTGCATCTGCAAAATGGTTATTTAAATAGCTTAATGTTTCAGCAATGCGTTCATTTTGTAGATTAAAAAATAATTTATCATCTTGCGTATCGAATCCTGAACGCTGACAAAGTAATAGCTCAACCAGCGAATCATTGCATGCATTAATGATTGTTAGTAGGTGCTCTTGTTGCCAATTCAGACGAGTTTGACTGTGTTGTTCGAGCAAAAAGCGGATGATGTTATTTGAATCAGCCAAGGTTTGCTGCTTAGTGATTAGTACTGGAATTTTTCGGGCTGGATTATTTTGTATCATTAGCTGACGATCAGTGTCTGAAAAAATATCTAAGTTGATAAACTCAAGACTGCATTGATTTAACAGTGCCCAAATACGAATGCGGCGTACAAATGGCGAAGTTGTTGAGCCTAATAGTTGCATGTGCTTTCCTTAGGATAAAAAGAAAGCCGCAGAGGCGGCTTTCTTTTAGGTTAGTAATAAAACCAACGTTATTCTGTACGACTAGTCACTTCAAGTAAGTGGTAGCCAAACTGAGTTTGCACAGGACCTTGTACTTGATTAATCGGTGCTGAAAAAACCACTTTATCAAATTCAGGAACCATCATACCAGGACCAAACTCACCTAATGCACCGCCATCCTGACCTGAAGGGCAGTTTGAATGTGCCTTAGCTAACTCAGCAAAATCTTCGCCTTGTTCAATCTTGGTTTTTAAATCTAAGCACTGCGCTTCGCTGTCTACTAATATGTGTCTTGCACTTGCCACTGTCATAAAATCTCCCGTTTCAAGGTGGTGTTTTTTCAATCAAATCTTACGTTATTCTAGTTCAATAATAACTACTTGTACCAGTATAAAATTAAATATCTGAAATTGCTTGTTCTATTGCTTTAACTAACTTGTCTGAATCTGGCTTGGTTTTGCTATTAAAACGTTCAACCTGTTTGCGATCTGCAGATACAAGGTATTTATAAAAGTTCCAATTTGGCGAACTCGTTTGGGCATTTAAATGCTTAAATATAGCATTGGCATCACTACCTCTGACTTCGCTGGTGGCAAACATCGGGAAGGTCACACCGTAATTTACAAAACAGACTTTAGCGGTGGCTTTTTCGTCATCTTCTTCTTGGAAAAAATCATCAGAAGGAAATCCCAGTATCACTAAACCTTGATCTTGGTATTTTTGATATAGCGCTTCAAGACCTTCAAACTGTGGCGTAAAACCGCAGTTGCTTGCCGTGTTGACGATCAATAAGGGTTTATTCTTGAATTGACATAAATTAATACTCTCTTTGGAGCGAAGTTTGCGCATAGTAACATTAGTGAAATCATCACATGACGTATCCTCAACCTGCTGTTGGCTTGTTTGCTCTGGCTGTGCATAAACACTACAACTGAGTATTGCGCAGCATAATAATAATTTTTTAAACATACCGATTCCTTAACTTGTTGTGGCTGATCACCCTGGATGGTAGTCTACCGTTTATTTTGCAGTAGTGTGACTTTAACTCATACGTTACTATGCAATGAAGTGATCAACAACCGCTAAAAACAAAATGACAATACGATTAGCAAATAGTAATGATTTAGCCGCCATAGTTGCAATTTATAATGAAACAATAGCAAGTAGAATGGTTACAGCCGACACCGAACAAGTAAGCATAGCAGACAAGCAAAATTGGTTTAATAGCCATACCGAGCAGCGGCCTATTTACGTTTATGAGCAAGACTCGAAGGTGATAGCTTGGCTTAGTTATAAATCTTTTTATGGTCGTCCAGCCTATGATGGAACGGTAGAAATCAGTATCTATATTACCGCATTTGCACAAGGCCAAGGGCTTGGCAAACGCTTACTTACTTTTGCCCAAGAGCAAGCTAAGCCATTAAATATTAAAGTGCTACTAGCATTTATATTTAGTCATAATATACCGAGTATTAAATTGTTCGAGCGCTTTGGTTATCAACAATGGGGAAAGTTACCTAATGTGGCTATTATGGACGACAATCACTACAGCTTAACTATCTTAGGTAAGCATTTAGGGTAGATATACGACTAAAAATAATCCTTTAGATGGTGTTAATGCAGAAAACTTAGACTACGCTTTTATCATGTTAAGTTGATGAAAAGCGGAGTCAAAGCTGTGCGGAAAATATTGATCGTTGATAGCAATAGTATTTTAGCGATGCGGATAAAAGTATTGCTTGAATTGATTGGCTGTGAAGTTGAATTGATCCACTTTTCAATGCTACAGGAATGTACTGCGTTTAGTTCTTATGATTTAGTGACTATTGCACATGGTGTTCCAGTGGCTACCGCAAGTTTTTTAGTAACACAGGTCAGTCAAGAGCGCTTTTTACTGCTTGCACCTAAAGTTGAAAACAGCGAACAACTATCTTTATTTAGTGAGCTTAATCGACTGGCGCCAAATGCTCTGGTGATTTATCCCTTCTTCGCGAATAAAGAGATCAGCACCTTATTAGAGAGTGTGTTAGAGCTTGGCTCCGATAGTGTTTTAGTATTACCAACGGTATTGTTGGTTGACCATATTCCGCAGCGGCTTGAAAAAATAGCAAATAGTCTATTAGGTGCTCATATTAAAACGATTACAGCTAATAGTATTAGCTCTGCGATTAGCCAAACACAAGGACATGAAATTGATCTGCTATTGAGCGATTTTAGCTTGCCTGATGGATCTGGTTTAGAAGTATTTGCCGCCCTCAAAGTATTATATCCGCAATGTCGTTGTTTACTATTTACCTCAAAACCAAATCAAGTGTCGATGATTGAAGCTATTCGCCAAGGGGTGGAAGACGTACTAGTTAAACCAATTAATGAAAATATGTTACTGCAATCGGTGCATAAACTTTGGCAAACGGAGTTATTAAAACGTCATAACACTGAATTAGTTGAACGCCTACAAGATACCGTTGATGCACTTATTGAAAAAGATAGCTTGTTACGTGTCATTTATAAGCACACACCTGATGCGATTATGTTATTTGAGCGCAATGGTGAAGTGATTGAAGCAAACGATGCTTGCTCTAAACTATTTCGATTATCGGCAAAAGCACTGAAAAGCAGCTCAGTATTTACTTTATTGGATGCAACGTCTGTTGAGCAAATCAAAGAAAAAATAGCGACGTTAAATAAAAATCGTCAATTTAGTTGTGACGTGTATCTGCCAATGGAAGGCGAAGATGCCATTCCATTAGTTGGTTCATTCAATGAGATAGATCATCATGGTGATATTGCACTTGCGGTTATTTTTAAAAACGTTACTCACCTTAAGCTCAAAGAGGAGCTATTACTCGAAGCAAAAGATATGCTTGAAGAGCAAGTACGTGCCCGAACATCACAGCTTGAAGACGCTAAAAATATCGCTGAGGCAGCAAATCACAGTAAATCAGAGTTTCTTGCTAACATGTCCCATGAATTACGCACTCCAATGCATTCAATATTAAGTTTTGCCCGCTTTGGTTTAGATAAACTCGGCAGAGGTGATATTTCAGTTGAAAAGCTACAGAAATATTTATCTCGTATTGAGTGTAGTGGCGAGCGGCTGCTCTCATTACTTAATAATTTACTCGACTTATCTAAACTCGATGTTGGTAAATTCCCTTTTAATCCTCGCCCACACAATCTTAATAATATTATTAAAACCAGTATTGATGATGTGTCAGGTACTGCTATGGAAAAAGATATTGAAGTGAAGTACTTACCACAAAAACCGCCTCTTATAATTGACTGTGATGAAGAGCAAGTAAATCAATTATTACGCAATATCCTCGGCAATGCGTTGAAGTTTAGTGATCCGCATAGCTGTATTGAAGTCGTTTTAATTAAGCAGCAAGAGCAGGCAATTATTGAAGTGATTGATAGTGGTATAGGGATCCCCGATGATGAGCTTGAACATGTGTTCTCAAAATTTGTACAAAGTAGTAAAACCAATAATGGTGCTGGCGGAACGGGGCTTGGCTTAGCTTTGTGTCGTGAATTTGTATCATTACATAAAGGTGTTATTTCTGCTCATAACAACAGCTCAGGAGGCACGACGATTCGTATAGCTCTGCCATTAGAAATAAAAATTTCTGCTACTCAAGAAGAAATTACTTAGCTTGACTGGTAAGAGTTTTTTTTATGACTAAACTATTAATATGAATTATGAAATGGATGATAATTATGCCTTTAACGAGAATATTAGCTGTTGATGACGAGCCTTTTAATTTAGAAATTATAGAAGAGATATTGTTGGATCTTGATTTTGAATTAAAGATGGTTAGCAGTGGTCCTGAGTGCCTCAGCACAGTGGAAGAGTTTGCGCCGCAAGTAATCTTACTCGACGTGAGTATGCCACAAATGAATGGTTATGAAGTATGTAGAAAACTAAAGGCCAATCCCAGAACTGCAAATATTATCGTGATGTTCGTATCAGCCAGAGGCACTGTCGAAGAGCGGATGGAAGGGTATGCAGTCGGTGCAGAAGATTATATTGTTAAGCCATTTGGACAGGACGAACTTAAATCGAAACTGAAAATTCTTAACCAAGTACTGATTGAAAAAGAATCGTTAGAACAGCAAGTTGAAGAAGCCACATCCACTGCATTTAATGCCATGGCTAACAGTAGTGAAATGGGGCAAATAGTTAATTATATTGAGAGCATTGGTATGATTAACAATACTAAAGCGCTGGGTGAAGCCTTAGTTCATTGTTTAAGATCGTTTGATTTACAAAGTAATGTTGAGTTTAGAGCTAATATTGATGCTCCTGACCACTTTGCCCTAAATGGAACGTGTTCGCCGATTGTAATTGAATTGTTTGATATGCTCAAAAATAAGGGGCGGCTACATGAATTTTCCCATCGTATCTTAGTTAATTATGAATTAATTAGTTTATTGATTTTAAATATGCCAGATCACGATCCTGATAAGCATGGCCGGATCCGAGATCATGTGTGCTTTATTGTCAGTGTCACGGAGCAACAGCTACGCGCAATCATGACCCGTGAAGCTTTACAGTCGCAGCAAACAAAGCTAAATGATGCAATTACTATGGTTA
The DNA here is from genome assembly GCF_014164535.1 of Pseudoalteromonas sp. SG41-2. Classification (NCBI taxonomy): domain Bacteria; kingdom Pseudomonadati; phylum Pseudomonadota; class Gammaproteobacteria; order Alteromonadales; family Pseudoalteromonadaceae; genus Pseudoalteromonas; species Pseudoalteromonas sp. SG41-2. The sequence goes on from NZ_JACJFK010000017.1 coordinate 47,948, forward strand.
ATAGCAAGTTTCATGGCTTAATTGAGCTGTTAAATGAAAACCGTCAGAGTAATGAAGCGGTGTTCAAGCGTTTACAAGAAGAGTTAGAAGAGCGGATCCCATCAATGGGGCTAGACGAAGATCAAGAAGTGTTTATTTATCAGAAGGTAGATCAAGCAATTCAAAAATCAGTTGCCCGTGAAGAGTCTGTACAGGGGGTAAAAGCAGCTTTTCATGAAATTGAGCAAGACCTGTCTATCTTATTGAAAAAGTAATAGTAAATAATCAAGGGGTGTGAAGCTACGCATCTCTTGGTAAGCCCTTTTCTACGATACGTATCAAACGGGCGGTTTTTCTTAGCAACTTATCTTGTTTTGAGTGTTGTTGCTTAAGCGCCCACTCTATATGTTCTTTTACCAACTCGGTTGATTGATCATAGCTGGCACTGAGTGCGTCAACGATCGATTGGCTAAATTGCGCATTACCTAAACCTACAGCAATATTTCGTAGCCAGCGCTGATGACCAATTCGACGGATCGGACTGCCTTCGGTATTTTTTAAAAAGGTAGCTTCATCCCAACTAAATAAATCAAGTAAATCTTTATCTTTTAGTTGTGTTCGTGGATGAAAGTCGGCTTCATCGGTAATTTGCCCGTAGCGGTTCCATGGGCAAACTAATTGGCAATCATCACAGCCGTAAACGCGATTACCTAATAGTGAGCGATATTGCTCAGGGATTGGTCCTTGCAGCTCAATAGTAAGATAAGAAATACACTTGCGTGCATCCACCACGTAAGGCTCTACAATTGCGCCGGTAGGGCATAAAGTAATGCAGGCAACGCACTTTCCACATCCCTCAAACTCATTGGGCTTATCAATTGGTAAAGGGATATCAACAAATAACTCACCCAAAAAGAACCAAGAACCGGCTTCTTTATTGATTAGCAAGCTGTGTTTTCCACGCCAGCCTAAACCTGCTTTTTCAGCAAGTTGACGTTCTAATACTGGTGCTGAATCAACAAATGGCCGATAGCCTAATTGAGCGATTTGCAGCTCAATTTTTTGACCTAATTTCTTTAATCGATTACGCATCAGTTTATGATAATCACGCCCTAACGCATAACGACTAATATAAGCTTTATCGGTATTTTTGAGGGTTTTAGCAAAGCTTGCATCAGGGGGCAGGTAATTCATTTTTACTGATATAACCCGCACAGTACCAGGGACTAGCTCCGCAGGGCGAGCGCGTTTCATTCCATGAGCGGCCATATATTCCATATCGCCATGATAGCCTAAATCAAGCCAGCGCTGTAATTGTGCTTCGTGTTTACTTAAATCAATGTCAGTGATGCCAACTTCAGCAAAGCCTAGTTCTTTACCCCACTGTTTTATATCAAGGGCTAACTGCGTGTGATCGGATATTGAGCTACTCACATGGGTACATCATTAAGAAAAAATAACGGCGTAATTTAACACATTTACAGCGCAGTTAAAACGCTTGTACTTAGACAAAACGCTTTAACTGCTGCTGAGTTTGCTCACTTAGTTGTTGTGATAGTTGACAATCACCTAGCGCTACATCAATTTGTGCTTTTGCTTGGCTGCCTAATGCAACGATTTGTTCAACTGATTGATGGGTTTGATTTTGTGTCTGTTCGAGTAAGTGCACAGCGCTTACAATTTGCTGTAATTGTTGTTGATTGTGTTCAAATTCAACAAGCCGATCGGTAAATCCATGGGATGTATTACTAATGGTTGTTTCTGCATTATGTGAATAACTGACAAGTTGCTCAGATTCTTTATTTGTTTGATTTACTAAAGAATCCATTTGGTTGATGAAATCGCTGATCTGGCGAGTTGCATCACTTACTTTAACCGATAAAGTTCTTACTTCATCTGCTACAACCGCAAAACCACGACCTGCTTCACCCGCACGAGCGGCTTCTATTGCAGCATTGAGCGCCAACAAATTAGTTTGATCTGAAAACTCTTCAACCATTTTCAGGATGCTACGAATATTCTCGCTGTTTTGTTTTAAGCCAGAAATCGTTTCTGAAAAACTGCTCAATACATGACTAATCGATTTAACTTGAGTGACTAGTTTTGTGAGTTCTTGTGCTGAGTGTGTCACAAAGTTTAAATGCTCGGCGTTTACTTGATGAACATCATCGGTATTGGTAACGATACTTTGCAGACTATCAGTTATTTGATTACTGGCTGCGGTTATTGTTTGGCTAAAATCAATTTGTTGTTCGCTTAGCTGCGCCGTATGTTGCATTGACTCAGTCACTTGATTATTACTTTGTGCGCTGGCCTGCGAACTTTGGTAAGTGGTAGCGAGCAATTGGCTTAGATGATCAGTAAAGGTATTGTACTGTTGGCTGATCTCACGAAATTCATCATAGGTAAAGTGGGGGAGTTTAGCTGCTAAGTTTGCATCTTGGCGGTTAATTTTTATTAATGTATCGCGCATTGCCGTAACTGGGCGCACGATCAGAAAGCGCATGTAAAAGAGTGTAAAGGCAAAGCCGGCAATAATAATCACCGTGAGTAACCAAAATAGGCTAGTGTCTGCGTCTTGCGTAGTTAGACTTTTATATAACCAAATCAAAGTAATAGCTTGGAAAATAAATACAAAGCTAAGGTTGCCAACAATCTTTCGGGTTAAAGTAAAAAAGAAGCTTTGTTCTATAAAATTATAAATACGCATATACCCACTCATCAATTGCCCGCTCGGCTGTTGTATTGTTTTACTCAGTATCGTTCAAATTCACTTTAATTCAAGAATATAGGATGAACGGCAGCTATTTTTGATAACTACAGTGAGTTTAAAATCATTTTCGTGTTGCATGGATAATTAGTAAAAATTCCGTCGACACCAAAACTCAGCATTAACTCAATATCTTCTTGTTTATCAACCGTGTACGCATAAACTTGTAAGCCGCGTTGTTTGGCATCCGCGACAAACTCATGGTTAATAAAGTTTTTATCAACATGAATACTAAACGCCTGTAAGCGCTGGGCAAATTCGGCATAGTTGATAGGAATGGAGCCCGTTAACGCGCCAATTTTTAGCCAAGGTAGTTTCTGTTTAAGCCACATTAATTGATGATGATCAAATGAAGAGACTAACAGCATATCCTGAGATAGTTTGTTATTAACGATATTTAACTCAATCAGCTCAACAAATTTATCCAACGAGAAAGTGTGTTTTAACTCAAGGTTTAAGAGCACTTTATTGGCTGTCCAATCAATAGTTTGCTGTAGGGTTGGGACAAATTCGCCATTGCCGGCATCAAAACATTGAATTTGCTCTCGGGTAAGTTTATTTATTTTGCCGCGGCCGCTGGTGGTGCGATCTAGCCAAGTATCATGGATGATCATGTAATCATCCAAACAGCTTTGTACATCGACTTCAATACCATCGACTTCAATTTCGACTGCTGCGGTTATCGCACTCTGGGTATTTTCTGGATAAGTGCCACTGGCGCCCCGATGAGCAAAAACTTTTATCATAATGTGTGTTTCCGAGTAACTGACCATGTTTCGTAAAATGCTGCACTAATCACTAAAGCACCGCCAAGCAGGGTCTGTAGTGAAGGTTGTTCATGCAACAGCAAAAAAGCTAAAAATGTGCCATATAAAGGCTGTAAACAAGAAATAAGTCCCGCTGTTGATGCTGATAAATACTGTAAACTTGCCGCAAATAAAGAGTGCGGAGTTGCAGTAAAAATTACGCCAGCGACGAGCAATAACCCTAGATCTTGGTTCGATATATTAATCACTGGTACTTCAATAAAAGCACATAATAACAAGCTAGCCACTAATGTTTGATAAAACATAGTTTGTGGCCCACCGTAGTGGCTAAAGTATCGCTTATGAACAATATTTCTAAACGCGAAAAAAAATGCTGAAATAACACCGGTTACCACGCCTAAGGTGACATCATTACCCATATCTGCATTTGGTGTCAGTAAATAGATCCCTGTTATTACTACACTTGCGCTGAGCAAATCGTTTACTTTAGGCTTACTACCATTAAAGAATGGTTCAATAAATACGGTGATCACAGGGTAAGTAAAAAATGCAATCATGCCAACCGCAATCCCAGCCATTTGCATACCAGCAAAGTAGGTGACCCAATGTATACCTACAGCAGCCCCTAACAACAAAGCAATTAAGTAATCTTTAGCACCGCTGAGTTTAATTGCTTTTTTTTGCCATAACAGCAATATCATAATAGCCAGACCCGCGATGGCTGCGCGGTACACGGTGATATCTAATGCGTTGAGATTTATTAATTTGGCAAATAGTGCTGTGCCACCAAAAAGTAATACCGCAATATGTAAATAAATTAAACTTTGTTGTTGGGGTTGCATGTAAATTCGCTCTGCTATTTTTTACTATCTTATCACTGCTCATAATAAGGTGAAATTTTTAAAACATGACAAATGTCAGCAAAGTTGATGACATTTTACACTCTTATTTTTTTTAGCGGCTGGCATAGTTATCACATTCAACTGGAGGTAATTATGAATGCTTTAATTTTAATCAGTTTATATATCAGCGATTTTTTTGAAATATATAGTTTTAGTATTACTTACGCCGGTTACTTTATGCTGTTATGTGTTTTTGTGTTATTTAGTAAAAACATAATTATAAATAAAACGATACACTTGGGGTATTAGTATGAGTTCACTTGACACGGTTGCTGAGCAAATCGATAAAGGGTTTTGGAAGTATGGACATTTAATTTTTACTGGCTTTTATTTGTTGCCAATTATGATTAACTTTGCAAATTTAACCGCAAACAACATTTTTATGTCCTTAGCTTTATATATTGCTTTTATTATGCTCTATGTAAAAGCAATAAATTGCCAAGATACCGATACTACTAAGTTAGTTATTGCTATGTTGTTAGTTTGTTTTAGTGCTACTTTTTATACCTCAGGCACACCGACATTATTTGGTTTCGTTGCCTATATTGTCGGTTATGCATATAGTAAACTGCAACGAATTTTTTCAGCGTTAGTGGTCATTTTAACTGTTCTATTAAGTGCATATATTGGCGATATTGCAAAAGTAGAATACTTTCTCGCTATATCTTTAATTTTATGTGCGGCCTTATTTAGCTACGGTATAGCTGCAAAAAGAGAGCAGCAATATAAAATCCGCGAGCAAGAAAACGCCACGCAATTAGAGCAATTAGCAGCAATTGCTGAACGCGAGCGTATTGCTCGCGATTTACATGATATTTTAGGTCATTCTCTTTCATCAATTGCTTTAAAAGCAGAGCTTGCTAATAAATTAAATCAAGGTGAGCGTTACACACAAGCAAATACTGAAATTGCCCAAGTTGCAGAGCTTGCAAGGCAGCTATTGAGTGATGTGAGAAGTGCTGTCAGTGATTTAAAACAGCTCAATCTTGCGAGTCAAATTTCCCAATTGAAACAAAGGCTAACCGAACAAGGTTTTGAGGCGGATTTTAACGTCAAGTTAAATGTGTTACCTGCAAAAGTAGAAGGTATCGCAAGTCTTATTATTAAGGAAGCTGTTACTAACTTACTACGCCATAGCAGCACCAAGAAATGCATCGTTAGCATAACGCAAAATCAGCAGCAGTTAATAATCAATGTGATTGATCATGCACCATGTAGCTCAATAAAACCTGGAAATGGCTTAAATGGCATTAAAGAACGAGCAGAGCAGCTAGATGGTAAGGCTACATTTACCTGTGAGGATAACTTTAGTTTAAATGTAATGCTGCCTTTAACAGCGAAGGGGTTCTAATGATCAAGGTGTATTTAGTAGAAGATCAGGGGCTTGTGCGCGACGCAATCGCAGCATTATTAAGTCTAGATTTTAATATTGAGGTAATTGGTCAAGCAAGTAATGGGCAAGATGCATTAACAGCCATAAACATGCTAGACAGTAACTCTCTTCCTGATATTATTTTAACCGATATCGAAATGCCTAGCATGAACGGCATCGAACTCAGTGAGCAAATTGCATCAAAATACCCTGCTATAAAAATAGTTATTATGACCACCTTTTCGCGAGCGGGTTATATTAGGCGTTCTTTAAGTGCTGGCGTTAAGGGCTTTATTTTAAAAGAAGCCCCGAGCGATGAATTAATTAGCGCGCTTAAAAAAGTAATGCACGGGCAAAAGGTTATTGATCCTGAGCTTGCTATTAACGCATTAGATGATACTGATCCGCTGACAGATAAAGAACGAAAAGCATTACAACTCGCAAGTGAAGGGTTGAAAACAGCCGATATTGCCGCAAGGTTATACTTAAGCGAGGGCACGGTACGTAATTACTTATCAGACGCTATTGCTAAATTAAATGCCATAAACCGAGTAGATGCAGCGCGTATAGCCAAACAAAAAGGTTGGTTATAACGCCATAATAAGCTGTTTAAAGCAAGTAAAAGCGCTTTCTTAAAAGTTTCATAGCTTTTGCCTGTCTCATTGATCGGTTATGGGTTAAAATAACATCATAACCAATTAACAAGATAGTGAATGTCAAACCAAGATCCTAATCTCAGTCGAGAACAAGAAAAGTACGAAAACCCTGTCCCAAGTCGTGAGTTTATACTTACTCATATAAAAGACCGTGCCAAGCCTGCTAATTTTCATCAATTATGTGAGGAGTTAGCGGTAAACGATGATGAGCGTCAAATTGCTTTTAAGCGTCGTTTACGTGCCATGGAGCGTGATGGTCAACTGTTCTTTAATAAATTTAAATGCTACGCCTTAATTGATGAAGCTGGGCTTGTTAAAGGCAAAGTAATCGGTCACCGTGACGGGTTTGGCTTTTTAGAAGTCGAAGGCGAAAGTAAAGACTGGTTTATTGCCAAGCATCAAATGAGTTCGGTGCTGCATGGCGACATAGTACTGGCTAAAGGCACCAAACGAGGCTCCGGCGGCAAGTGCGATGCGCGTATTATTAAAGTGCTGACTGGCGAGCGAGCACCAATTGTAGGTCGCTATTTTGTTGAGCACGGCATAGCAGTGGTGGTGGCGGAAGATCCACGTATCACCCAAGATATTATTATTTTGCCGGGCAGTGAAAACGGCGCACGTCACAACCAAATGGTGCAAGTGCAAATTACCCAAAACCCTAATCGTAATATGAATGCGGTAGGGAAAATCATTGATGTACTGGGTGAGCATTTAGCCCCTGGTATGGAAATTGAAGTGGCACTGCGTAATCACGATATCCCGCATGTATGGCCAGAAGCGGTTGAAAAGCAGGTTGAACACTTAGGTGAGTTTGTCGAAGAAGGTGACAAGCAAAATCGAGTCGATTTACGTGATTTACCATTGGTTACGATTGATGGTGAAGATGCTCGCGATTTTGATGATGCGGTGTATTGTGAGCCTGTTGAATCGGGTGGTTGGCGGTTATGGGTAGCGATTGCTGATGTATCCCATTATGTCGCAATGAATACCCCACTTAATGCCGAGGCAATCGAACGTGGTAACTCAGTGTATTTCCCTGAACAAGTTATTCCTATGCTGCCAAAAGTATTGTCCAATGGCTTGTGTTCATTAAATCCAAAAGTTGACCGTTTATGTATGGTCGCAGAAATGCTGGTATCGGCTGAAGGTAAATTATCAGGCTATCGCTTTTACGAAGCGGTGATGAATTCGCATGCGCGCTTAACCTACACCAAAGTAAACGCTATCTTACAAGGTGATGAGAAGTTACGTACTGAATACGCACCGGTCGTGCCACATTTAACTGATTTACAGCAAATGTATATGGCATTAAAAGCCGCCCGCCAAGAGCGCGGAGCGATTGAGTTTGAAACCCTTGAAACACGCTTTGTATTTAACGCTCAGCGTAAGATTGAATCAATAGTGCCGGTGCTGCGTAATGACGCCCACAAGCTGATTGAAGAATGTATGATTTTAGCCAATGTGTCTGCGGCTAAAATGCTTGAAAAACACGAAGCCAGCGCGCTTTATCGTGTTCATGCTGAACCAGATGGAGAAAAACTGGCTAACTTTAGACAGTTTTTATCAGAGTTGGGTATTGAATCAACACTCAGTGATGAGCCAACACCAAAAGAAATTACCCATGTGTTAGCCAAGCTTGGCGACCGCCCTGATGCTGAACTTATCCAAACTATGCTACTGCGTTCGATGAAGCAGGCAGTATATCAAGCTGAAAACATCGGTCACTTTGGTTTGTCATTAGGTGAATATGCACATTTCACCTCGCCAATTCGTCGTTACCCAGATTTAGTCGTACATCGTGCGATTAAAGGCATTTTGAAAGCCCAAGGTATGGTTACGTCGGGTGCGTATGTTTATAGTGACGAAGAAGTCGCGCAATTGGGCGAGCAGTGTTCGAATACGGAGCGTCGTGCAGATGACGCAACCCGTGAAGTAGCTGATTGGCTGAAATGTGAATACATGCAAGATCATGTGGGCGACGAATTTGAAGGAGTGATCTCATCGGTTACTAACTTTGGTTTGTTTATTCGCTTAGCTGATTTACAAATTGATGGCCTTATCCATGTCACTAATTTAGGCGATGAGTATTTTCAATATGATGGCGCTAAACATTGCTTGATTGGTGAGCATTCTCGTAAAGTTCATCGTTTAGGCGATAAAGTCACGGTTCAGGTGGCATCGGTAAGCTTAGATGAGCGTCGCATCAATTTAACGCTCAGTGGCGATGTTGCACAAGACAGATACGCGCGTCGTCGTGGTGATGCAAAAGGGCATCAGCCGGCAAGTGTTCGTTCGCAGCTAAAACGTGGCAAAATACCAGGTAAAAAAGCTGACGCGAAAGAGCCTGGTGAACTTAGCGGTCGTTCTGATCAGGGAAAACCAAAGCCAAAAAAAAACAGTGCCAGTCGAGGTAAAAAGAAGCCTACAGGAAAATCAGCGGATGCTGGCACTACAACGACTGCAAAAAAACCAAAGAGAAAGGCCGTGAAAAAGCCGAAAAGACCCGGCAAAAATGCCCGTAAAAGTAAGAGTTCAGGAGCAAGTGATACGTGAGTAATGAATTAATTTTTGGCTTTCACTCTGTTGAAGCAATTTTCGCAAGTGAGCCTGAGCGTTTTATTGAAATTTATGCCCTAAAAGGACGTGATGATAAACGCTTATCTCCAATTATTGAAGAAGCGCGTAAATTTGGTATATCAGTGCAGTTTATGCAGCGCAAAGCCCTTGATAACAAATCAAAGGGTGAACAGCATCAAGGCATTATTGCTAATGTTATCGCAGCTCCTACTTTCAATGAAAAAGATTTAGATGCAATCATTGCGCGTGAAGAAACGCCATTTTTACTGGTTCTCGATGGCATAACAGATCCGCATAATTTAGGTGCTTGCTTACGTAGTGCTGACGCTGCCGGTGTTCACGCCATTATTGTGCCAAAAGATAAATCAGCAAAACTAAATGGCACAGCGCGTAAAGTTGCCTGTGGTGCAGCTGAGACAGTACCGCTGATCCAAGTCACCAATCTTGCCCGTACTTTACGTGAAATTAAAGATGCCGGTGTTTGGGTTGTTGGTACTGCTGGCGAAACCGATGTTCATGTATTTGATGCCAATCTAACTGGCCCTATGGCGATTGTTATGGGCGCTGAAGGCGAAGGTATGCGCCGCTTAACGCGCGAACATTGTGATGTGTTAGTTAAAATCCCAATGGCAGGCACTGTATCAAGTTTAAATGTATCGGTTGCCACAGGTATTTGTTTGTTTGAAGTACTGCGTCAGAGAAATGCGACACAGCCATAAAAGAAAAGCTTTAAGCTTGTAGCCGTCAGTTTAGAGATAAAATTTGAAACCATGCTTGAGTTAACAAGCATGGTTTTTCTTTTTGAGCTGATAGCTGATTTTCAACTTACCACTTAAAGCTAAAAAACCTACTTGCTTAATTTTCCGACTAAGCGTAAAATGCGCGCTCATTTCGGCCTATTTAATATTAATTCCTTGCCTTAAACCGACCGGCTGAAACGGTAGAAGGCTCTATTAACCGTAAGGAATATCCATGCGTCATTACGAAATCGTATTCATGGTTCACCCAGATCAGAGTGAGCAAGTTTCTGGTATGATCGAACGTTATACTGGTTCTATCACTGAAGCTGGTGGTGTTATCCACCGTCTTGAAGACTGGGGCCGCCGTCAACTGGCATACCCAATCAACAAGCTTCATAAAGCTCATTATGTTCTTATGAACGTTGAAGCACCTACTGAAGTAATCAGCGAGCTAGAAACTACTTTCCGCTACAACGATGCAGTGCTTCGTAACTTAGTTATGCGTACTAAAGACGCTGTAACTGAAGCATCTCCTCTTGTAAGAGAAGAGAAGAAAGAAGCACCAGCTGCTTAATTGTTTTGAGTCCAAGCATGGCGCTTGATCAGCGAGAATTTTAAGGTAAACCATATGGTCAGTCCTTTTATGAATCAGCTGGTTATTTCTGGGGTTGTTTGTAAAACACCTAAGTTTAGCCAAAGCCCTGCTGGTATCCCGCATTGTATTTTTGTTGTAGAACACAAATCAATGCAAGTTGAAGCAGACCTTAACCGTAATAGTTATGTTCGGCTTCAAGTGGTTGCTAGTGGTAAGCAAATGCAACAACAGACTCAACATTTGCACGTTGGGCAGGCATTGCAAGTGAGCGGTTTTTTAAATCGTCACGAAGGTCGTAACGGCCTTAGCCAATTGGTTTTGCATGCTCAGCATATAGAAAGAATTATTTGAGGAATTTATCTCATGGCACGTTATTTCAGACGTCGTAAGTTCTGCCGCTTTAAAGCGGAAGGCGTACAACAAATCGATTATAAAGATCTAGCTACTCTTAGAAACTATGTTACAGAAAGTGGCAAAATCGTACCTAGCCGTATTACAGGTACTAGCGCTAAATACCAGCGCCAGCTAGCAACTGCTATCAAGCGTGCTCGCTACTTAGCCCTTCTTCCATACACTGACTTACATAAGTAAGCAGCGGATTAACACGTTTTTAAAAGGTGTAGAAACATGCAAGTTATTCTACTAGATAAGATCGCTAACCTAGGTGGCCTAGGTGACCAGGTTGTAGTTAAATCTGGCTTCGCACGTAACTTCCTTTTCCCACAAGGTAAGGCAGTTCCTGCAACTAAAGCTAACGTTGAAACTTTTGACGCACGTCGTGCTGAGCTTGAAGCGAAAATCGCTGACCAGCTTGTTGCTGCACAAGCACGCGCTGATAAGCTTGAAGCATTAGCTGAAGTTACATTAGTATCTAAAGCCGGTGACGAAGGTAAGTTATTCGGTTCTATCGGTACTCGCGACATCGCTGACGCTATCTCAGCTGTTGGTGTTGAAGTTGCTAAGTCAGAAGTTCGTTTACCTCTAGGTACTATCCGTGAGACTGGCGAATTTGACGTATCAATCGCAGTTCATTCAGAAGTAACGGCTACTATCAAAGTAATCGTAATCGCTGAAGCTTAATTTTTAATTAAGCGAAAAAAGCCGTGCTGAAAAGCACGGCTTTTTTGTTTATTATTATCATCCATATCACTAGTTAGCATATCATTTTCAACATAAATATTGATTAAAGTCCCTTTTTTAGGTTTTTTATCTGGTATTGTTTGATCTAAAGTAAAAACTAATTATTTATACCTATTAAAATGTAGCGACATTGTAATTAGATTACAGATTGTTGACAGTGACAGCGCTGTCAATGTATATTGTTTGTGCACTGAGCATAGTGTTAAGGATGTAAAAATTGAAAGAGCAGATGATGAGAAGTACGAAGCTTTTTTCTGGTTTCACATTAATCGAGTTATTAATAGTCGTAGCTATTCTAGGTATTTTATACAGTGTAGCTATGCCTTCATATATTGAGCATATGGAGCGTAGTCGCCGTGCCGATATTCAACAAGTTATGTTGCAACATGGTGCAGTATTAGAGCGTATTTATTCACGTAATGGTGGTTATCCAAACGCTTTTGATACGGCAACAAATACAGATTTTTATACTTTTACTTATAAAGCGCTAAACCGTGTTAGTGGTGCTGCAGCGGATGCTAATTTTAAAAGTCGTGCATTTACATTAACTGCAACCCCAAAAATCGGTTCTGCCCAATCAGGAGATCGCTGTGGTGCATTAGTGATTAAGCATGATGGCACACAATCAGCTGATGCTAATAGTTGCTGGGAGTAACAATGACTAGAACAGCCGGTTTTACATTAGTGGAGTTGATGATTGTGGTTGGGATCGTTGCGATTATGGCGGTATTAGCGTTTCCTTCTTTTAGCCAGCAAATCATGCAAGATCGGGTTATTACCACCGCAAATCAGCTCAATAGTGTGTATAAATATGCGCGCAGTGAGGCGGTAAAACGTGATCGTGAGATTAAACTAGTGGTAAGTGGCGATAAATGGCAGGTAACAGCAGCTGTTGATGGTGTTGATACAGTATTAAAAGAATTCGTCATCCAACATCATGGTGTAACGGTTGGTTTAGTTGATCGTACCGTGTGGTCAAGTGGCGAAATATCTGCGGCGAGCGAAATTTTAATTAAAGATGACAATGATAAAACAGTAGATTATTACTTGTGCATTTTAAAAAGTGGCCAAAATTGGTTAGCTGAAAAATCAGTAGCATGTGCATAATGATTAAACAAAGTGGCTTTTCATTATTAGAAGTGATGCTGTCGGTTGTTATCGCCGGTATTGCTTTACTTGGGTTGGCAGCAGCTCAGCTCAAATCGCTACAATATGCTACCAACAGTTTTAATTACACTGTATCGCTGGTGCAAGGGCAAAATACGTTAGAGCGTATTTGGCCTCGCTTGTGTGAGTTACAAACGACGAATCCGGCTTTATTCACGGATGCTAACTTTCGTGCCTCTTTAGACCCGCAAATCGATGATTATCAGCTGAGCTTACCTGCGGCGTATGCGCATGATATGCAAATCACAGTTTCATGGGCTGATGAGCGGATCAAGCAACAAGACCCTGCTCAATTAGAAAATCAAATTACCTTAAATGCTAGTTACCCTGAGCTACCAGTTGGGTGTATTTGATGATGGCAATTTATCGTCCGCGAGGTTATACCCTTGTAGAACTGATGGTGGCTCTAGCCGCTGGTTCATTCCTACTAGCTGGAGTTAGCCTTTCATACTCAGCTATTAAAGGCACTATTTCAGTTAGTAAAGAGCTTGAAAATGCGCAAGAAGTAATACGTTACACAAGTAAGGTTTTTACGCGTAGCATTAAACAAACACCAAGCGCACCTTTGGTTGCAGCAGATGGCTCGGCAATTACTGTTACTCAGCCAGCTGGGGTTATCACCTGTAATGGCAGTGTATCAACAGCTGATATAAATGAAGTTTATAGCCTAGTAGGCAATAATTTAATGTGTACATTAGGAGCAGCTCCAGCAGAGCGGTTATTGACGGGAGTCGCCCAGTTGAGTTTTGCAATTGATAATAACATTGTCACTATTCATGTTGGCCCAGAGAATTTACCTGCGCAATTTGGAGACACTATTGCCATTGATATTGCGGTCTCTAATGTTATTTTAAACAATGCTTTTGGTGGTGTGTAATGGCTAAAAAACAAAGTGGTTTTACGCTTGTAACAGTACTTATCCTCACCAGTATGGCGAGTATTGTGGTACTTAATTCATTGCGTGAAAATATTATTCAAGAGCGTATGAGTGGCAATTTTCAAAAGAAAATAAATAGCCGTTTACTCGCTGAAAAAGGTGTTTTCGAAGAAGCTAAGTTATTACAGCAAGCTTTTTCAGATGATAAAACCTTAGATATCGATGGCTTGATCGCAGCGACAGGCACAGCATCAGGCCGCGGCTTAATTGGCGAAGATGCAACTTATAATGCCAGTATTAGTAAAAATGCTGCTGGAGAGCTGGAAATCATCAGCTTGGGTGAGCGTTATGGTGGTGATGCACAAAGTAATTTAGTCGCACGGTTTGGATTTACGCCAGGTAAAGGAGGCTCTGTTTTTAAGAACGCAATTGTGGGCTGTGAAGGGGTGTCACTCAGTGCCAGTGGTCGAATTGATAGCTATGACTCAAGTAAAGGGGATTACGATCCTGACAAGGCTGAGGCTGGCGCTGTCATAGGCACGGTTTATAAAGATAAGGATGTTACATTATCAGGTGCTTCAACTATTTGGGGAAGTGTTCATGCGACTGGCAGTATTACTTTTTCCGGCTCATCTCCAATCACAGGCACATTGCGTGCAAATAACCATATTACAATCGATTCGAACTTTACAGTATCGACTGATCCTGTTTTACCCGATGGTTTTCCACTTGATACAGCTGTAGGCGGAGATGTTTTATCGGCGGGAGGGGTTACCTGGAGGCAAGGAAAAATATTAGGCGTAGTTCGAGCAAATAAAGATCTTAACTTCCCTAATAACAGTGCGAGTACTGTGCTAGAAAATAGAAATAATGACGGCTTAGACGTTTTATATGGCGGCAAATTAAACGCAAAAGATTTAGCACCACACCTTGAACAAGGTGGTATTCCTTATTCAGATCCACGTTATAATGTATCACCAAATGTTGAGTTGGTACCTTTTCAAGATCCTGATAATTTTACAGCAGGGCAAACACAGTGCGATTCAATAAATATAACAACGGTTGTTGATGGTCTGGTTGATCCTAGCGGCGAAAATATTATTGTGAAACACGGTAGTTCAACACTAGTCTCTGATAAGCCAGAAACACGTGTTATCTACGAGTTAACGCCTGAGATAGCTCAGTCTAAGATTGAAAATCAAGGTGATTATGTATGGGAAAAGTGGTTAGGCGCACGTCCTGCGACACTTAATTATACGTTAAACACAATTGAGAACGTTGTTGATGTAAAAGTATTAAAAGCAGGTAACTTCTCATTAAATAATGGCATTTTAAAAGTCGCGGGTGGTGATGTAACCTTGATAGTAAATGGTCACTTCATGATGGAAGGCGCTTCAGAGATCCATATAGCACAAGGCAGCAGCTTAAGCCTTTATGTCAACGGTAAAGTAAAATTGAAAGCGTCTCCAGGGTCGATCACAATGAAGCATGGGTTAACCAAAACTGGTAAACCGGTATTCAGTATTTATTCCAGCAATGAACAAGCCAATGGTATTGATATTGATGCTGATGCTAATTTGTATGCAGCCATCTATGCGCCAAAGACTGATGTTAAAGTCGTCGCTAATGGTGGTTTCAGTGGCTCAATTCGGGGCAAAACGGTTTCAGCGTCTGGCAAAGGTGGTATTCACCATGATTCAAATCTAGCAAATATAAGTAGTGGTGGGGGCAGCGCGTTTGACGGCAAATTAGTTTTCCTTGGCTGGTCATATAAAGTACCGGAAAAAACCACTGAAGGGCCCGAAGAAGATCCCCCAGAAGCAACGTTATAAAACCACTTGATAAAACGGCTAGCTGATAAGTTAGCCGTTTTTTGTTAAAAATAATTTCATGTCATTTAAACCTTTTCACTTACATCTCACGTCTAACTATTCAAGAAACTTAAAATTCTGAAAGATCGTATTTCCTGAGTGCTTAGGTATACTCATTTCATAATAATAATCATAAAGGGACAACATCAACGATGTTGATAGATGCAAAACATGCTTTTACACAGCTAAGCGAAGATGCACTTATTACCCGTGTAAAAAGCGGTGATCAAAATGCTTATGCTGCACTTTATGAATTACATGTAAAGCGGGTTTATGGATTGTGCTTACGGTTACTCGCAGATCGCGAACATGCCGAAGATGCAACTCAAGAAGTATTTGTGCAGCTGTGGCATAAAATCGCTAGCTTTGAAGGGCAGTCACAGTTTTCAACTTGGCTGCACAGTGTCACCAGTAATATTGCGATTAGCTATTTACGTAAACATAAGAATTGGTTGCAAAAAGTAGTGAGCTTCGAGCAAAGCGGTATGGATGAACAAAGCGCAACAGATTGCCAAGGTCTAAATGGACTCGACAAGTTAGTATTACGACTACCTGAGCGAGCTCGTATGGTATTTGTGCTGCACGCCATTGAAGGTTATCGCCATGAAGAGATTGCCACTATGTTAGGAATGGCAGTGGGTTCTAGTAAGTCGCAATTTCATCGCGCCCGTCAGTTATTAAAAGAGTGGTATGAAAATGAGTAAGCCTAATTTTGAAACATTTTTAGCTGAGTCAATCAATAACACTGAGTTAGAGATCTCACCACAAAAAGATTTATGGCCAGGTATCGAAAAAGCATTAACGCATGCTCCTCAGGCGCAAGGTAAAGCTGCGCTGTGGCCTAAATTAGCGGGTGTGGCAGCATGCTCAGTGGCGGCTTTATTAACCGTGCAGTTGCTGTTTTCCGGCTCTGAGCCTGCGACAAGTGTGGTGATGAGTGACTATTTTACCCAGCAAAAACAAACCTTGTTGGTGCAATATCAAAATCAGCCTGCATTGACAGATAACTGGCAACAGCAATTAACAGAATTAGAGGACGCTGAGCGGGCAATAAAGCAAGCCCTCGACAATGAGCCTGAGAATCCAGCGTTATTAAAAATGCTCGCACAGGTTTATCAGCAGCAATTAGATCTAATCAATAAGGTGCATGCACCGAAGTGGCAACAAATTTAGGAGTATCAACCATGAAAACATTACTATTAGCACTAACTTTATTGCCGTTTTTCGCCTCTGCTGGTGAGAAAATCAATGAACAAATTGAGGTGCCCGCTAATAAGCGTATTTTTATAGATAACCAACGCGGTGATGTACGTATTGAGGGCTGGGATAAATCACAATTACAGATCACCGGTGAGCTTGATGATAAAGCACAAGGGTATCGTTTAGAAGTGGCAGGAGATCGTATCGAATTTATCGTTAAAATGCCGCGTAACAATAATAACGGTTGGAATAGTGGCGATGGTTCTCAATTAGTTATTTATATGCCAAATAGCAGCGAACTTGAATTTACCGGTGTTAACGCCACTATCAGTGCTAAAAATTTGATCGCCGGGGCTGATATTGATGTCGTTAATGGTGATATTAACTTACAAAACATCAGTGGCAATATTACTGTGGATACCGTTAATGGTGATGTCAGTGCGATAGGCTTAAAAGGTGATATACGCTATGAAACCGTAAACGGCGAAATTAATGACAAAGACTCACAAGGCACGCTGCGCTTTACTGCTGTCAATGGTGATATTAAATCCAAAACAGCAGCTCAAGAAGTTCGCTTAGAGAATGTTAATGGCGATATCGACTTTGCTTTTCAGGCATTAAAAAGCTTACGTATTAGCACGGTAAATGGTGAGAGTGAAATACATATTAATGAGTTACTAAAAGGTGCGCAAATTACTTATGAATCTGTTAGTGGCGATGCCGATTTTTACTTCCCGACGGATGTTTCTGCGCGGTTTGAAATTGAAGCGCATGCCAATGGTAAAATTATTAATGAGTTGAGTGACGATAAAGTTAAAAAAGCGAAATATGGGCCATCAAGTGAATTGGAGTTTGCGGTTAATGGTGGTGATGCTGATATTGAAATAGACACTATCAGTGGGCGCATAGAATTACGTAAGCAAAAGTAATCTCCCGTAGCAAAGTAGGAAAAGAAATCCTGCTTTGCTCTTTGCACAACGTAGCCAAGTAGATAGAATAGAGGCCATTCATTGTTAGTATTGCGAAGTTATGGCTAAACCAGATAAACAAGTCGACACTCTTAAAGTTCCTCCTCATTCCATTGAAGCAGAGCAATCTGTTTTAGGTGGCTTAATGCTTGATAATCAAGCCTTTGACCGTGTTGCCGAGTTGGTCGTTTCGCAAGATTTCTATACACGTACCCATAAGCTTATTTTTGAAGCCATGGTCGAGCTTGCTGAAATAGGCGATCCAATCGATTTGATCACCATATCAGAGAGCTTAGAGAAAAAGAATTTACTCAGTGGTATCGGTGGTTTTGCTTATTTAGCTGAAATTGCTAAAAATACGCCAAGTGCGGCGAACATCGACGCCTATGCGAATATCGTACGCGAACGTGCTGTGGTACGTGAAATGATTGGCGTTGCCAATGAAATAGCCGAAGCAGGTTTCAATCCGGAAGGGCGCACCAGCCACGATTTACTCGACTTTGCAGAGAGTAAAGTGTTTAAAATTGCTGAGCAGCGGACAAAAAGTAACGATGGTCCGCAAAGTATTCACAGCATCTTAGAAAAAACAGTCGATAAAATCGAAGAGTTGTATCAGTCGCCACAAGATGGTGTGACGGGGGTAAGTACCGGTTATGCCGATCTAGATAAAATGACCACTGGTTTGCAGCCATCAGATTTAATCATTGTGGCCGCCCGTCCGTCGATGGGTAAAACCACATTTGCGATGAACTTAGCTGAACATGCCGCAATGACACAAGATAAGCCTGTGCTTATTTACTCATTAGAAATGCCCTCGGAGCAGATTATGATGAGGATGTTGGCATCCCTTGGTCGAATTAATCAGACCAAAGTGCGCACCGGTCAATTGGATGATGACGATTGGGCGCGTCTTTCATCAACCATGGGGCTACTGATGGAAAAAGGAAAGATGTATGTTGATGATGCATCAGGTCTAACTCCAACAGATGTTCGCTCACGTGCGCGTCGTATTGCTCGTGATCACGGTGGGATAAGTATGATCATGGTCGATTACTTGCAGCTAATGCGCGTTCCCAGCCTCTCTGATAACCGTACTTTAGAAATTGCTGAAATCTCACGGTCACTTAAATCATTAGCAAAAGAACTCCAATGCCCAGTCGTAGCACTGTCGCAGCTAAACCGTACTCTAGAGCAGCGTGCCGATAAACGCCCAATTAACTCCGACTTACGTGAATCAGGCTCTATCGAGCAGGATGCCGATTTAATCATGTTTATCTACCGCGACGAAGTATATAACGAAGACAGTACTGAGAAAGGGATTGCTGAAATTATCATAGGTAAACAACGTAATGGTCCCATTGGTAAAGTACGTTTAACTTTCCAAGGTCAGTTCTCGCGTTTTGATAATTACGCCGGACCTGCTGTAGATGATGATTACTAATGCGTTTAGCTATTGCCGAAATTAACTTACAAGCACTTGCTCATAATTTAGCGCAAGTGCGACAGTTTGCGCCTAATAGTAAAGTTATGGCGGTATTAAAAGCCAATGCTTATGGTCATGGTTTAGTAAAAATAGCGCAGCACCTTAATGATGCCGACGCATTTGCTGTGGCACGAATAGATGAAGCGCTCGCACTGCGGGCGGGTGGGCTGACCAAGCCTATTGTGTTGCTGGAAGGTTTTTTCCATCAAGATGATTTGCCGATTTTATTAGCCAATAACTTTCAAACCATTATCCATGATGAAAATCAGCTCAGGGCACTTGAAAATGCAAAGCTCGATGAACCAATCAGTTGCTGGTTAAAAATCAATACCGGTATGCATCGTTTAGGGATTGCACCAACGCAGTTGAATGATTTTTATCAGCGCTTGCAAGCGACGAATAACGCTAAAGATACAATCAATTTAATGACGCATTTTTCCAGTGCCGATGATGTTAATGATCCCAAAACAGCTGAGCAAATTGCTTTGTTTGATTCATTAGTGCAAGGCAAACAACAAGCACATTGTTTAGCAAATTCGGCTGGTATTATAGCTTGGCCTGCAGGTCATGGCGACTGGGTACGTCCAGGCTTGATGATGTATGGTGTATCACCAATGCTTAACACTTCTGGCAAAGACCATCAGCTGAAGCCAGTGATGCGCTTAACCACTAAGGTCATTGCAATTCGCGATGTTGATGCCGCGCAAGGTGTTGGTTATGGTGGCTGTTGGCAAAGTGCTCAGCCGACTAAGCTTGCAGTGGTTGCCATGGGCTATGGTGATGGTTATCCGCGCCATGCTAGACATGGCACACCTGTAGTGATTGCTGGCAAACGTTATGGTATTGCTGGCAACATCTCTATGGATATGATCAGTGTTGATATTGGTGAAAATGCTGATGACATCAAAGTCGGCGATGAGGTGGTGATGTGGGGCCCAGAATTACCCGTTGAAGAAATCGCCCAATGTGCCACGACAATCCCTTACGAGTTAGTCTGTAATATTACCCCACGGGTAAGCTATGAATATTTAGAGTAATGCTAAGCGTTACTCTTTGATAAAATACACATCGCTAAAACCCATGCGAGCAAACTCTTCATCACGAAAATTACGCACTGCCGCTGAGCCTTTTGAAGTCATAGCAATTTGCTGTTCCATCTTTAAATAATTTGTTAAATCAATCCCTTCAGCCGCAGCAATAGCCTGATACATATCGCGATATTTATCTTTTGCAAAATTAATTTCGCGAGGCTGATTTTTAAATTTGTACGTAATGCGTCGTGCCATGAGTCACTCATAAAATAATTTAATTGCGTTAATTTTACACCTTCTTCGACATCCGCTCTACCTTTGAATGACTTGTAGCTTAGCTCAAGTTACAATAACGGCCATATTTTTAAATAAACCAAGGAATTGTCATGAAATTATCTGTAGAGATCAGTAAGTACCCACTTCATCAAGATTATATCCCATTTATTAAGGGGTTTATTGATCGCTTAAATGAATATGACGATTTAAAAGTAATAACAAATACCTTGTCGACGCAAATTTTTGGTGATTACGATTTAGTAATGTCTGTGCTTAGTACTGAGATAAAGCGTTCATACGAAGAGTTTGGCAAAGCTATTTTTGTTTGTAAATTCCTCAATGGTGATCTCTCTCCCCAATAGCAGCTAAAGCCTTAGTGGATCAATTATGGAATTTATTACAGAAACTCTCGCAGGGTTTACTGCAATGTCGCACTGGGAATATATCGCAGTGGCGCTCTCTATGGCATATTTGCTATTAGCAATAAAAGAAAACCTGTGGTGTTGGCCTGCAGCATTTTTTAGCACCCTTATTTATACCATAATGTATTGGAATGGTGCTTTATTAATGGAATCGCTATTGCATTTTTACTATATGTATATGGCGGTTTATGGATGGGTAATATGGCGAAAAGGCGACGCTAATAAACATCAATTAGTGATCACCTCATGGCGCTTGCATCAACACTTATTCATCATTATTGCGACTTCGATTGTGGCATTAATATTTGGTTATGTGATGAACAATCATACCCATGCAGACTTTGCTTATTTAGATAGTTTTACAACCTGTTTTGCTGTTGTTACAACGTATTTAGTCGCAAAAAAAGTACTGGAAAATTGGCTGTATTGGATTGTTATTGATGCGGCTTCGATGTACTTGTATTACGAGAAAGGCTACTACCCAACATTAGCGCTGTTTATTTTTTACACCATAATGGCAGCATGGGGGTTTAAAACCTGGTATGAAGAGTACGAGCAAAATCAAGCTAAGCCTTTGGCGCAATTATAAGAAGCAGTATGACAGGTAAAGAAATTAGCGGCATTTTTGCCGCTTTTGATCCACAACTAAAGGTATTGAGCAATGAGCGGCTATTTAGCGGTTTAAGTAACGATAACTTTTTAGTGCGTACTGCACAGCAGGCTTTTTTATTAAAGTGCTATCGCGAGCATTGGCCAGTGCAGGGCTTGGCAGCACAAACTGTATTTGCGCAGCAGCAGGTATGCCCCAAACCACTGTGGACTGACGAAGTTAACAAGCTGGCGATTTTTGAATACCTAGAGGGGGATATTGCACAAGGGGATTTCACTTTAGAGTTGCTGCAAAAGTTGATTGCTTTTCATTGCCATGATGTTGTTACTGAGGCGATGGATATAAAGTATGAGCTGGATTTTTATAAAAAAACTCGCTTATATCAGCAATATCAAGCAAGCGTTGAGGATGCATTAAAGCAAATCGCGTTATTACCCCGTGATGAAGGTTTTTGCCATAATGATTTAGTAAAAGAAAACATTATTGTGAATAGCCAAGGCATGTTTTTAATTGACTTTGAGTACGCTAAAAGTAATGACGTATACTTCGATTTAGCAGCACTAACTGTTAGCTTTGCGTTGAATGATAAGCAAAAAAATAGCTTACTTTCAAACTACCAACAGCAATTGCCTGCTATTCAAAAATTTCACTATTCACTGCAAAAGCTTGAATGCTATCAGTTGGTGTTTTTAGTGTTGTGTATTTGTTGGTATAGCGCACGCTCAGTCGATAATAAAGTGACTGAGTTGCGTACGCAGTTGGATTGTTTGATTAGCTCAATGGATCATCGTTAAAGACCACCAAAACGCGCCGCAAGTTCTTTGTATTTTGCAACTTCATCTGCATCAAATAGTGGTTCGCCGTTTTCATCAACAGATTTCGATATTAATAAACTTTCCCGGGCAAGACGCTTTACACGTTCAACTTTAACCCCTAAAAACTCCGCTACTTGCTCGGTTGACATTAAACTCATAGATACTTCCTCATGTTAAACCTTTTACAAGCGCCTTAAAAAGTCGTTAAACGGGCATTTATATGTTGCAAAATGGTTAGTGATTTTTATTAAGTATAATTTAATAGCTGTTTTTTGCTTGCTTGTGAAGTAATTTATTATAATTTGCTGAATTATTAAGCATCTAAGCGATAGAAGCTAGCATTTAATTGCATATGCCTTTATTATTGCTCGGCCTAAGCACTGATATCGCGAGTTGGTGTGGTGGCACAAATGTGCTCTCGTGGTGAAATGGATATCACGTGGCCCTCCGGAGGCTGAGTTGTAGGTTCGATCCCTACCGAGAGCGCCATTTGCAATAATGCCCAGCCTTTCATCAAAGGCAATCAATAATAACTCTCTATCTTACTCCACAGTGTTTGCCCTCAATCACACTCTTTTAGTACTTATGATGTAAATAACCCCCTACCAATATTTAGAATTAATTAAATTACACAAATGGTAAAACTGACAACTGGACTATACTCATAATTCATTATCTTAGGGAATTGTATTATGCACTACAGCTCGCCTCCAATAAAAATGGTGGGATTACCGTTTCATGTCATTTTGTATACTAAGTAAGTCGAGCACAGTTGTTATTAGGCAATGCCTGTGAGTGTTGTGTTAAATGAGCTCTTTAGCAAAGAGTACTCTGGAGATTGAATGAATATTAAAACCCGTATTCTGGTGTTTGTCATTTTGTTTGAGATATTGGCTTATTCAACCCTACAGTTATTCAACACGCTAATTTACAAAGAATCTTTGGATGAATTTAAGCAAAATGAAATTCAAGCTGTGTTCAATGGCACTATTTCCCGAATCAATCATCTTACAGAACAAATGCAAGGGCATGCGATCGATCTGGCTCTAAGCGGTGAACAGTTATACTTTCTGCGTCATCAAAAATCTACTCCCATGGCTGATATCAAGGAACTGGCTCAGCGCACGTTACAAAATAAGTTTGCCAGTTTTGAACAAGCCATGGGAGGAGGGCTTTGGTATCAACCCCAGGTACTGGATGAGCAGTATCGTTATTTTGGCCCATATGTATATAAAGAAAATAAACAGCTGCAATTTACGTGGGATCTCAATAAACCACAGTACGATTATTTTTCTCAGGATTGGTACCAGCTTGCTGAACAGCAAGGGTGGGGATTAAACCAATCCAGCTATCGTCCAATATTTTGGACTAACCCTTATTACGATGATGCAGGCTCATTCTCGTTGATGATGACTATAGATGCGGTGATGCTTGACGATAACCGCAGTCCGATTGGTATGGCGACGCTCGACTGGTCTTTAGCTGAGTTAAGTGAGTTTTTAGTCAGCATTAAAGTGACCGAAAATGCACAATCATTTTTATTTCACCGGGATTCTGAGTTAATTATTGGCTTTACAGACAAGCCTCAAACGGTACAGCAGTTGACCGATGACTTTCCTTGGGCGGCAACATTAGTAGCTCAAAGTCGGTTAAGTAAGGTCAATAGCTTTGGGTTTGAGCAGCTAGCAATTGAAGATAAGTATATTTTTTATCAGCTTAGTGAGAGCGGTTTTATCTTTGGCTCATTAGTTCCTAAAAATGATTTAAGTAAACAAGTTGATAAAGTGTCTTCTTGGGCTTTAATCACAGGCAGTGGCATAGGGCTGTGCTTTATTATACTGATGATTTTTATCCTCAAAGCTTTGTTTAGCCCTTTTGATCAGGTATTAAATATCATAAAAAGCTCTATTCGTTATGGTAGTAATAAGCAAGTTAATCTACTGCCAGTTGAGTATGCTAAACGCAATGAGTTTACCCCAATTATTACTGCTTTAAATGATGTGTACTTACAAGTAAAAAGCTACGTCACTGAGATTGAAGATGCGAATACCAAGTTGATGTCTTCACAGCAACAAGTAAAACAGTTAAATGCGGTACTTGAGCGTAAAGTGGCTCTGCGTACTGCTGAGCTTGAGACTAAGACCAAAGAAGCAACATTATCGCTGGAACAGCTAAAACGTACTCAGCAACAGTTAATTGAAAATGAAAAGCATGCGTCGTTAGGACGATTAGTTGCTGGAGTTGCTCATCAAATAAATACCCCATTGGGCATTTGCGTCACGGCTGCATCAGTACTGGAAAGCACCTCGAAAACTATTCATGGCAAAGCGGCTGCGGGTAACATGTCGAGAGAGGAGTTTAATCAGGCCTATGCTCATATAATACAAAGCACAGAGTTATTGAGCGTGAATCTCCACAGAGCTACCAATCTAATCAATAACTTTAAACAAGTTGCGGTAGACAACGATACACAGGAAAATCGCTGGTTTAACTTAGGTGAGTATATCGATAATATTCTGCTGTCAATCCACTCACGTGTTGACCAAACGCCTCATAAAGTTAAATGCCAATACCAGCAAGAAATTCGTTTTTTTGCCTCACCAAGTGCATTCTCGCAAATTTTAGGGCAGCTAGTGGAAAATGCCTTAGTTTACGCTTTTGATGATTTAACGCCTGGGGAGGTGAACATTACAGTGAGTAAACATGATGAACAACTTCAGCTGATAATCAGCGATAATGGTAAAGGCATGCCAGAAGATGTCCGCAAGCAAGTATTTGACCCGTTCTTTTCTACGAATAACGCACAACTGAGCTTAGGTTTGGGGTTGCACATTGTTTATAATTTAGTGATACATAAACTAGCCGGTACGATAGAGTGCCAGAGTCAATTAGGTGCTGGCACTACTTTTATCATTACTATACCAATCAATGTAGTTGAACAACCGTGAGTATTTTTAAAGCCATTTTTTATTTTTGAAGTAAACGCCGATGGCACCGGTGATCACGACTAAAAATATAACAAAAAAACTAAATGCGTAAGGGCTCTCTGTACCAGGGATACCGCCTACATTTACGCCAAGTAAACCGGTTAAAAATCCTAGCGGTAAAAACAGTGCCGCAACCACCGACATCACATACATACGCTGATTTAATTGTTCGGAAACCTGATTAGTAATGGTTTGTTGAATAATTTGCGCACGTTCAATAGAGCTATCTAATTCTTCAATAAAGCGGATCAGTAGATTGGTGGTTTCGTTTAACTTGGCTTTGTCGTTTTCACTAAGCCAGCTGTATTTGTTTGCCATTAAAGTACTGAGCGCTTCTTTTTGTGGCCTTAAGTAGCGTTTTAAACCAATTGATTGACGGCGTAACTGCGACAGTCCTTGGTTATCAAAGCGCTTGGTCGGCTCGTCAATTTCATCTTCAAAAATATCGAGAGTGTCATCTAAACCATCAATTACCCCTTGCATACGTGAGGTAAGATTTTGTGTAAGTTGGCAAACTAATTCAGAAATGCTAACTGGCCCAGTTTTTTCTTCCAGTGCAGCTAAAATATCTTGGACTGAAAGTAAACGGCGTTTTCGGGTAGTGACCACTACATTTTCATTGATAAATAAACGAATTGAGACCATGTCTTCAGGGCTTTGTGCAGGATTTAAATTCACGCCTCGTAAAAACAACATACAACCGTTAGTTACTTTGGTGATACGAGGGCGTGTTTCATCGGCTGTTAATGATGCAAGTTCATAATCAGTCAACAATTCACTGTTTTGTAACCAATCTATGGCTTCACTTTGGCTATAATCAAGATGAACCCACAATTTACCTTGCTCAGGCTGCCAGTTATGTAGGTCTGCGCTATTATCAATTGTGCGTGCGCCGCCTTGTTCATCAAGTATAAGTGCGTGTAGTAAACCATTGAACATAGTAAATTCTCATTAATCCTGTATGTTAATATAGTTGACTATTGAGTGACTTAGGTCAATTAAATTAGCTTATCATTTGGATAAAATTATTTCATTTGTGTTTTTATCCGTGTAGCGTATAAGACAGTTTTTTATTAAAGGGCACATTTATGACGGCAAAGATAATTGTTGGTTGGCGTGAGTGGTTAAGTTTACCTGAGCTTGGCATTAATCAAATTAAGGCTAAGATTGATACGGGCGCCCGTACGTCATGTATTCATGCTCTTAATATTGAAGAATATGAGCGAGAAGGCGAAAAGTGGGTTAAATTTATTGCTCAGCCTTTGCAAGAAGATGAGCACACTCAAATTGAGTGTGATGCTAAAGTAAAAAAGATGAAATATGTAACCAGCTCAAGTGGGCAGCGTGAGTTGCGGTATTTTATTGAGACTAAGCTCTGCGCTGGTGATAAAAGTTGGCCAATAGAAGTCACTTTGACCAGCCGAGCGAGTATGAAGTTTAGAATGTTATTAGGGCGCACAGCCATGGAAAATCGTATAGTCGTTGATCCGGCTTTATCTCATTTATTAGATAGTTAAGGTTTTAACTATGAAAATTGGTATTTTATCTCGTAACAAGAATTTATATTCAACGCGTCGTTTAATTGAAGCAGCTGAGATGCGTGGTCATGAAGTAAAAGTGATCGATGCATTACGTTGTTACATGAACATTAACTCTGAGCAACCAGAGATCCATTATCGCGGTGAAAATTTAAAAGATTTTGATACCATAATCCCGCGTATTGGTGCTTCAGTTACTTTTTATGGTTGTGCAGTACTGCGTCAGTTTGAAATGATGAATGTATTTCCTGTTAATGAATCAGTTGCTATTTCACGTTCGCGAGATAAATTACGTTCGTTACAGTTGTTATCACGTAAAGGCGTTGGTATGCCGGTAACCGGTTTTGCCAGCAAGCCAGATGACGTTAAAGACTTACTTGAAATGGTTGGCGGTGCACCTGTAGTTATTAAGCTGTTAGAGGGTACTCAAGGCATTGGTGTGGTGTTAGCTGAAACACGTAAAGCTGCTGAGAGTGTTATTGAAGCCTTTATGGGCTTAAAAGCTAATATCATGGTACAAGAGTATATTAAAGAAGCTGGTGGTGCAGATATCCGCTGTTTCGTACTTGGTGACAAAGTGATTGCCGCAATGAAGCGTCAAGCACAAGATGGTGAGTTCCGTTCTAATTTACACCGCGGTGGCAGTGCAACATTAGTGCGTATTACGCCAGAAGAACGTAGAACAGCAGTAGCTGCAGCTAAAGCAATGGGCTTGAACGTAGCTGGGGTTGATTTACTTCGTTCATCTCGCGGACCTTTGGTAATGGAAGTTAACTCTTCACCAGGTCTTGAAGGTATCGAAGTAGCAACAGGAAAAGATATTGCAGGTATGGTGATCGAATTTATCGAAAAAACCGCTGCAACCAAAAGGACCGCAACGCGTGGCAAAGGTTAGAATCAATAGTGCGTTTACTTTATTAGGTGAAACGGTGGGTGTCGGTGAGCGTAAGACGCTGGCCCTAGAAGCAGCTAAGCTGTACACCCATTCGCCGTTGAATATCCCAATAGAGGTAGTGAATGGAGTTCAAGCAGGGCCTGTTTTAATGGTCTGTGCGGCTATTCATGGTGATGAACTCAATGGCGTAGAGGTCGTACGCCAATTATTAGCAAAAATAGATGCTAACCAGCTGCGTGGTACGCTGATTGCTGTGCCGATTGTTAACGTATTTGGTTTTATTCATAAGTCACGTTATTTACCTGATCGCCGTGATATGAATCGCAGCTTTCCAGGTTCTATTCGTGGATCGCTTGCTGGACGTATGGCACATATGTTCTTTTCGCAAGTGGCCATTCATTGTACGCATATTATTGATTTACATACTGGCGCAATACATCGCACCAATTTACCGCAAATTCGCGCAGATTTGAGTGATGAAGCAACGGCACAAATGGCGAATGCATTTGGTACACCAGCCGTTATTGATGCGTCACTTCGTAATGGTTCACTGCGAAGTGAGGCCGCGAACTTAGGTATTCCGGTGATTACATACGAAGCTGGAGAAGCGCTGCGGTTTGATCCAATTGCAATAGCGGCTGGTATGCAAGGCGTTGATTATGTCATGCGTCATTTAAAAATGATCCGTGGCAAGCGCGCTAAGAAGTTACCTGAGCCAATTATTGCCAGCTCTACCAGTTGGGTGCGTGCTGAAGTCGATGGCATTGTGCGTGCGCAAGTATCATTGGGTGAGCGAGTAATGAAAGGGCAAATATTAGCTTATATCAGTAGCCCGCTCGGTGATTCTGAGCTGGAATTATTAGCGCCAAGAAGTGGTATAGTGATTGGTCAACAAACTATGCCACTGGTTAATGAAGGTGATGCAGTGTTTCATTTAGCATATTTTGCTCACGCAAACAGCTTGGTAGAACAACAGCTTGAAACCTTTATTGATGAAATAAGTGATATTGAAGATGAGTTAAAAACAGCGGAATTAAATAATTAATTGCTGATTGTAACTGATCAAAAAAGCCGTTTAAGGATATTCTTAAACGGCTTTTTGTTATGTGCTTTTCGTTTATTGCAGCTTTTTAGGTCCAATAGCGCGCTTAACCGCGATTGCTTTAGTAGGTTTCGGCTCTTTATTTAAAACCATCACCGGACGAGTAACAAATAGGTTATTAGGATAAATAACTCGGTGCCCATCAACATGTTCTAATACCACATTCATCAAGCCCATCTCGACAATACGCCCCTCAACAAAGTTCGCGCCGTCAATAACTCTAACCCAATAACCAACACGACAGTCATTTTGAATAAACATTAGCAAAAACGAGGTCAGATTGCTCAATAGCGACCAAGCTGCAAATAGTGCAACACCTAGCATGGCAAACAAAGATGAGCCAAGTACCAGTAAACCCCGTAATTCAATACCCCAAAAAACTAACACTAAGCACAGCATTACAAATGCGAGAATAATTTTCAGTAATAGTTCGGCACGATATTTACGGTGAATATCGACTTTGCCCTTAATAGTTTTTTCGAGTAATTTTTTAGTCAGTTTTAATAGTACAGGAAAAAGTAACAGAGCGACTAAAGTGACGATGAGTTTATACTGCGTGCTAAGAATATCTAACAGTTCCACAATCAATCCAAATGCGGTTTAGGAGCAACTAGTTTAGCGTTTTTAGCACACTTTAAAAGGAATTTTTTACAGTGACTAGCCATTGAATAGAATCAACATCATCACTTTTATCAAGTGGAGCGGCGATATCTAAATGGATCACAGTCCCTGCATTTGCTCTGCTTGGAGCGAGCCGTAACCCGATACCTATATTTTTCAATACTTGGCCATTTTTACCGTTATTTTGGTCATTAAACCAAGCGCGACCAATATCAAAAAATGCAGCTCCACCAACTTTAAACAGCTGAAGCAGGTCGTATTCCCAATAATAGCGTTTTTCAAGATTAACTAAAAAACTACGATCGCCTTGTTGGTAGTCTAGCGGATAGCCACGTAGGCCATTTTCGCCGCCTAAGATTAGCTGTTTGTCGGGAGTTAGGTTTTTAGCATAGTCTAAGCGTATTTTGGCATACCACGATTGTTCAAAACTGGTGTTTAAATAATACTGCACTTGAGTGCTCGCGAGTAAGTTCTCTACTTTGCTTTGTTGTTCGTTCCAATTACCATCTAGGCTAGCATGAAAGCGCCAAAGGGTATTATCGCCACTAAAATGAGCTTTTTTCGCATCAAAAGAGTAAATAGCGCGGCTATCGTCATTGCTTAACTCTTCACTTGCATAGCCTAATAAACCTTGCACATTCCAACCAAGATTTAAATCTTCAGTACGATAAATACTGTCGAAATTACGCACTTTTATGTAGTGATCTTCAAACCAATGACCACTGATATATGGATAGCTTAGCTCCCGTTTTTCAGCCAATGGTGTGACGGTATTTACTGTGCTCTCAAAAGCTTGCTGTTCATGGGTATAACCGACGCTAATGCGTTGAGTCCAATTATTAGCAAGCTGTTTAGAGTGGCCAAAGTGAATGCGATTATAGTCTGTTTTCTGGATAAATTGACTGAATACTTCACCTCGTTTATAGAGAGATTCAATTCGTTGATCAGAGTAGCTTAATAAGCCATAGCTGTAAGGCGTATCAATAGAGTAAAAAGGGTAGCTAAGCTCGAGTAAATGGCGTTTACCATCGTCGTTATCTGAGTATTCTATACGACCACGGTAGCGGCTAGAAAGTATATTAGGATCATCATAAACAAACAGGTAACCATTACGTTCTGCATCGGTAGTGCGAGCAAGTGACAAACGTTTACCCCAGCCAAATAAATTGGATTCGCGAAACCCAATGCTCGATTTATTTTCGCCACCACTGCGGCTGAAGCTAATTTCTGGTAGTAACGTCCATAAATCGCGGGTGATCACTTTTACATTAATGTCACCATCGCAGTTAGTTTCTGCTTTTATTCTGGCATCGTATAGATAACCTTGACGACGTAATAAGCGCTCTGATTCGGCGAGTTTTTTCGGCTCATAGTGATCACCAGGTTCGAACAATAAAATATTTTTTATAACGTCTGGCTCAGTGGTCATATGAACACGATTGGCAAAGCGAAATAATGCGTTATTTTCTGCTTCTAAATTGGTATTGAAGACGTTGAGTTGATCAAGTTCGACCTGGGCAATTTTGGCTTTGTTGGTTTTTTCTGGCAGTGTCTCATCGACATCAAGTTGGCGACGGAGATTTTTTTCAGTGGGTGTAATTGTGCGTTGATTACTGCAACTTTGCTGTTCGTCACCAGATGATTGCGCTAAGCCATAGGATGAATAGAGCAAAGTGCTGCAACAGCTAAACAATAAAAATGCATAAGCGTTATTTACAACCATTGAAATCCTTTATTATGGGTTTTTACCGTTAACCCACTACACACTAAGTTTGTGTATAAGTCTACCTCATTGTTGCAATAGTGTAAGAAAATAGTGTGCTAAGGCTGCTAATAAATGCTCAGCTTCAATGCCTTCGCCATTAACCCAAATACTGTTACTGTAGTGTTCAAAGTTTAAATTAAAGCTTTGCTGTGCATACGTAAAGCGACATTGGTGGCGATCCGCTCCCGCTGCAAATTCACCAATTACTATTTCTGGGCCATGTAAAAATAACTGCGCCCAAAGCTCGAAATCATCATCGTTGGGCATTTCGCTGGGGATAATAATAATGGCATTATGTTGATTATCTAGTTGCAGCTGAGTCATCAATTTTCTCTTTATTTAAGACTGGGCTAAGTAGTCGCGTATGGCGTGTAAAAAAGGGCTGCCGTACTTATTGAGTTTAGTAAAGCCAACTCCTGACACTTTGAGAAATTCACTGTCATTGGTTGGCATTAGTTGCGCCATTTCTGCGAGGGTTTTATCGTTAAACACCACATATGGTGGCACATCATCCGCATCGGCAAGCTCTTTACGTAAGGCACGTAGTTTGGCAAATAGCTTTTTATCGTAATTAAACTGAGCGAGCTTGTCTTGGTATACGTGCTTCGCTTGCAGACGTGGTTCAGCCATTTGCAGCGCGTATTGACCTTTCAAAATAGCGCGAGCACCTTCGGTTAAGCGCAGTGCTGAGCCTTGGGTGATATCTTGACTCAGTAAGCCTTGGTGAATCAGTTGGCGTAAAATACTGAGCCAAAATTCACTACTGTGGTCTTTACCTATGCCATAAGTGCTGAGTTGGTGGTGATTGTTATCCCTAATGCGGCTGGTATTTGCTCCGCGCAGTAGCTCAACTATGTAGCCTAAACCAAACCGTTGTTCGGCACGATACACACACGAAAGGGCTTGTTGTGCCACTAAAGTACCATCAAAACTTTTTGGTGGATTTAGGCAAATATCGCAGTTGCCGCAAGGTTCGCGTTGATATTCACTAAAGTAGTTAAGAAGTATTTGTCGACGACATGTTTGTGCTTCTGCGAAGCTGGCCATGGCGTTAAAGCGTTGCTCTTCGACACGACGACGTTGTTCATCTTCAATGTCTTCAAAAAATCGCCTAACACGGCCAATATCGGCCGGATCAAAATACATAATAGCTTCAGCGGCCAAGCCATCACGGCCAGCACGGCCAGTTTCTTGATAGTAAGACTCGATACTTTTGGGAATATCATAATGCAGTACAAAACGGACGTTGGGTTTATTAATGCCCATGCCAAAGGCAACAGTAGCCACCACTATTTGAATATCGTCACGGGCGAAACCGGTTTGTACAAATTGGCGTTGCTCGTTACTCATACCTGCATGGTAAGCCGCTGCGTTCATTCCAGCATCAGCGATCTTTTCAGCTATTTCATCAACTCGTTTTCGACTGGTGCAATAAATAATACCACTTTGACTTTGTTGTTCTTTTAAGTAGCGAAGTAATTGCGCCAGCGGTTTGAATTTTTCTTCAATGGTGTAACGAATATTTGGTCGATCGAAACTACCAGTGTGTATATAGGGGGCATTTAAACCAAGCTGCTGGACGATATCAAACCGCGTGGCTTTATCAGCTGTCGCTGTGAGCGCCATCATAGGCACATCTGCAAAGCGTTGTTTTAGTTCGCTTAAGCGGCAGTAGTGAGGGCGAAAATCATGACCCCAATGTGATACACAGTGAGCTTCGTCAATCGCAAATAAACTAATATTAAGGTGACTTAAGCGCTCTTTAAATTCATGTTGCAGCACTTTTTCAGGTGCAACATACAGTAGCTTAAGCAAACCATTGTGCAGTTGTTGATATATTTGCTGCTGTTCGTCGCGGTTTAAACTGTTATTGATATACGCCGCTTTCACCCCGAGCGCTTGCAATTGTGATACTTGATCTTGCATAAGGGAAATTAATGGCGAAATAACGACTGTCAGACCGCTTAAGGCAAGCGCGGGCACTTGGTAGCATACTGATTTGCCGCCGCCAGTTGGCAGCAATACTAGCGAATCTTGGCCGTTAAGGGCTGCATTGATCACCGTTTCTTGGCCATCACGAAATTCGCTATAACCAAACACTTGTTTGAGTATAGCTGCGGGACTGCGCACTACGGTGCTTGCTGTGGGATTTGGTGTATTCATCGCGGACATTTTAGAGCTTTTAGACGACCTTGCATAGGTGCTTTTTATCGCACTTTCTTTTTAGTTGTGCTTTACTCATCTTACCAGTTATAAAGTCGCGGATAATAATAATGAATAAAGCCCAATTAATTGACCAAGTTGCTAAAGTTTTTGTAGAGCAAATGCCGTTTAACCAGTTTTTACAAATAAAAGTTAAATCACTAGATGCGGAACAAGCGCAAATAAGCTTTCCTTGGCAGGATGTCTTTATTGGTAATCCTGCTCAAAAAATTCTCCACGGTGGGGTGATCTCTGCGGTGCTTGATAATGTGGGGGGGATGCTAGCGGCGGCGGCGATGATAGATAAGCTCACTGAGCTTAATATAGTTAATATTCAAACCAAGCTAGCGACACTCGGCACCATCGATTTGCGCACTGATTACTTGCGTCCAGGCAAAGGGCTTGAATTTACCGCTAGTGCTAAGCTAATTCGCTCCGGTAATAAAGTATGTGTATGCCGGATGGAGCTCCATAATGAACAAGGCATTCAAATAGCTTTTGGTACGGCAACTTATTTAGTTGGATAAAGCGTAGCTGGCAGGTAAACTAGCCGCCATTAAACTACATCAGAAACAATCTATGCCAACTAATCCTGAACAGCGTAAAGGTGTTATCTTAGCCTGTATGGCTTTTTTTATGTGGGGCTTAGCACCTATTTATTTTAAATTACTACAGCATATATCAGCTTTTGAAATACTGATGCATCGTGTGGTTTGGTCGGTATTATTCATCGTCATCATTGTTGCAGTAATGAAGCAATGGCATAAAGTACAGCATGTACTTAAACACCCTAAACTCATTGCTATGCTGGTTATTACGGCCACCTTACTTGGCTTTAACTGGGGGCTATTTATTTGGGCGGTTAATAATGATCATATGCTTGATGCAAGTCTTGGTTATTATATCAATCCGTTATTAAACGTACTGCTAGGTATGCTTTTTTTAAGTGAAAAACTACGCAAATGGCAAGCGCTAGCGGTTGCTCTGGCGTTATTTGGTGTGGTGATCCAAGTTATTAGTTTTGGCTCATTTCCGGTGGTCGCACTTTCATTAGCAGGGTCATTTGCGGTGTATGGCTTACTTCGTAAAAAGTTACCTATCGAATCATTGCCGGGGTTACTACTAGAGGCATTAATATTATTGCCAGTTGCTTTAGTATATTGGTGGTTAATGGCGCCATCGAATAGCTCTGATTTCGTAGCGAATGATTGGCATACTAATGTATTGTTGATCAGTGCAGGCGTTATTACCACACTGCCACTACTTTGCTTTACAGGTGCTGCCAAGCGATTGCAGTATACTACCTTAGGGTTTTTCCAATATATTGGGCCAAGTTTAATGTTTGTGTTGGCGGTGGTATTTTATGGTGAAGTATTTAGTCCTGAACGAATAGTAACATTTGCTTGTATTTGGAGTGCGCTGGCTATCTTTAGTTGGGATTCCTATCGACAATCACAAAAGCGTAAACGTGAAAATATCCCTGCACCCACTAAGCCTGTTTAAGCAATGACTTTATTGCGGCCAGTTTCTTTGGCTTCATAAAGCTTAATATCGGCCTGTTTTAATAATTCATCAATTTGATAAACAGGCCCGTGTGCGTAACCAATAGAGAGCGTAAATTGAATTTTTTCTTTGCTAAATTCAGGGCTATTGAGCTCAACAAAGTGACGAAAATTATCCAGACGTTTTAATACTTCATCTTTATTTGTGTCATTAAAATACACAGCAAACTCTTCACCGCCTAAACGAGCCGCCAAGTCTTTTGTAAAGTATTTTGCAAAACAAATTGAAAGTCCTTTTAGTACTTCATCACCAGCATCGTGGCCATAGGTATCATTGATTGCTTTGAAATGGTCAATATCGAGCATCGCCAAAGAGGGAATTAACTCTTTTTTCTGCAGTTGTTTTAATGATTTTGTGGTCTCTTCAAAGAAGTAGCGACGATTAGGTAGTTTAGTTAAATAGTCAGTGTTCGCTTGTAAGCGAATGGTGGCAATTTGTTCCAGCATGTCAACGTTCTGGCTCAAACGGCAATAAAATTCCTCGTTATTAAATGGTTTACGTAAATAGTCGTTTGCGCCATTTTTCAAAAAACGCGCCGAAAGATGCGCTGCATTTGAGCCGGAAATACCGATTATTGCTTTTTCATCATTACTGTATAAGCGACGAATTTCACCACATAACTCATCACCATTCATGTTAGGCATTTCGTTATCTGCAATTATAACTGCTATATCAGGTGTTTGTTCGAGCACTGCAAGTGCTTCAATGCCATCACAGGCTTGTAATATTTGATATTTATGACGTTTAAGCAAGCTGCATATATGTAGTCGTGCTGATGGTGAGTCATCGACGACTAAGACTTTAACGTTTTCGTTGCGAGGTAAGCGCTGTAGTTGCTTTTCTAAATAATGGTAGGCTTGCTTGTTCTCTTTAGTGATGTAATCAATTATTGGATATTTTTCGACGGTATCACGGGTCTTTGCATCTATATTGCCGGTCATTACTATAGTAGGAATTTGAGCTTCAATAGTGCAGGGTACAGCCTCGCCTTGTGGTGCGTCAGGTAGAATAAAGTCTACTACAGCGCAAAAATAGTTATTTTTACTAATTAACTCTTTTGCTTGCGCTAAGGAACAGGCTATATCTGCATCATAGCCAACTTTAATTGCAATGTGCTTTTGCACTCGCGCTATAGTTGGCGTATCTTCAATGATGAGTATTTTTCGTGTCACGTAACACCTTGTTTTTGGCATGGCCAAGTTTGTTCAGTTATACAAGTTGTAACTGTTAAAACACGAAAAAGCAAATAACACCATTACTTTTATAAACTATCAGACTCCGAATAGTAGTCTGGATTTTGTGGTGCAGGACTTGAAATTTTAGAACGCCCAAACAGAGTATGAAACTTTGCTTTACACGTCGTTAGCTTTAGGTATTTAATCCACGCACGTTCAATTGCGTTGGTTGGTTCTTGATTACCAGAGACAACGGCAAAAAATTGTTCTTGGATTTCATTTTGTGGTTCAAGGGTTTTATTATATAACCCTTTTAGAACAACACCGTGTTGTTCAAGGATACTGGCTTCTAGTAAGGTAAAATTACCGCTGCGGCCGAATCCGCGCGGAAAGTTTTGATCATCATAAAACTGACGTTGGCTTACAAATGCTTGGCGAAGTAGTGAAATATCATTGCTCATGGCTGTTTCCTCATACCCTATTTTCAAGCTGGAGTATGGATCAAGTTGCGCAATTTATTAAACAAAAAATTTTTATCGTGAGGATAAATAATTGGATATAGATTTATTGAAAACCTTTGTCGAAGTGGTACGTACTCGTCACTTTGGTAAAGCGGCTGAAAACCTTTACATTACGCAGTCTGCGGTGAGTTTTCGAATTCGTCAATTAGAACAAGGACTAGGGGTTAATTTATTTATCCGCCAACGTAATAACATCCAATTGACTGCACCAGGGGAGCGCTTATTACCCCATGCGCAAATGATTATTACTGGTATGCAACGGGCTAAAGTCGATGTTGCTCTTGCGGATAATATGCATAAGCAAGTGAGTTTAGCAGGGACGCCTAATATTTGGGATGCTTTTTTACAGTTTGGTATCACTAATATTGTCTCTGCAATGCCAGGGGTATCGCTGGTGGCTGAAGTTAAAGCACAGCAAGAAAGCACACGGTTACTATTAGAGCGCACCTTAGATCTAGCGATTTTATTTGATCCACCAAAAGTGGATGAATTAGTAGTTGAGCGTATTTGCACCTTGCCAATTATACCTATCAGTGCATTTGAAGGAGCTGCGAATGAAAACTTTTTTGATAATCAATATGTCTATGTTGACTGGGGAACTACCTTCTCTCTTTGGCATGCACGGCAATTTACTGGTCACACTCCACCATATTTTCGCACCAGCACAGGACGCATTGCATTAGATTTGATACTACAATGTGGAGGTAGTGCATTTATTCCTGAAGTTTTAGCGAAAAGCCATATAGATAAAGGGGAGCTACATCGAGTGTCTGATGTGGAACATACTTCTCGGGATATTTTTGTCGCTTATCACAGAGATAATGAACAAAAACCCTTGCTTGAGACGTTGGTTAATTTATTACTGGAATTAACACCAACAATAAGCAGTGAATTTAGTGCTAAGTAAGCTATATATGACAGTTTTATGTTGATTTGATGTCTTTTGTTGTTCCTTTTTATGAATAATATGAGTCAAAAATGTTTCTGTTGTAATATTTCTGTCATTTACCGCAGGCAAAATGCAGCGAATTAAAAATTAGTCTGTTGCGTTTATTGAGGAAATAATATGAAATTTGCAAAGTCGAGTTTATTACTAGCTGTGTTAAGTGGTTTATCTTTTTCTGCGTTTGCTGATGTTGATGTGTATGGTAAAGCAAATGTCTCTGTGCAATCTTCGGATGACGGTGAAGGGTCATTCAGCGAAATTAAAAGCAATGCATCGCGAATTGGTTTTAAAGGTTCTGAAAACATCAGTGATGGCTTAGAAGCTATTTATAAGTTCGAATTTCAAGTTAATGTTTCTGATGATTCAAAAGACACGGTTACATCACGTAATCAATACGTTGGTTTAAAAGGTGGATTTGGTCAATTAGTGATTGGCCGTAATGATACTGCTTTAAAGCAATCACAAGGAAAGTTGGATTTATTTGATAACCTTGAAGGTGATATCAAAAATTTATTTAAAGGTGAAAACCGTCTTAGTGATACAGTTACTTATTCATCAAAGGATTTAAGTGGCTTTAAAGTGCTTGCAACTTACGTTGCAGAAAAAGACAGTGATGGCGATAGCGGTTATTCATTAGCACTTACTTATGGCGATGCTGGACTGAAGAAAAGCAATGTTTATGCATCAGTTGCTGCCGACAGTGAAGTTAATGGTTATGATGTTGTACGCGCTACCGTGCAAGGGAAGGTAGCTGATTTTAAATTAGGTGCAATGTACCAAAGCCAAGAAAAAGTGGATGGTAGCGGTGATGCCGATGGTTATTTAGTTAATGCGGCTTACACTCTTGATAGCAATACATTTAAAGTTCAATACCAAGTAATGGATTTTGATGCGGGTGATAAAAAGTCTGCCATCTCTGCAGGTGTTGATCACTCCTTGAGCAAAAACACCACGTTATTTGCCTTCTACACTAATTTTGATAT
Organism: Pseudoalteromonas sp. SG41-2; assembly: GCF_014164535.1. Taxonomy (NCBI): domain Bacteria; kingdom Pseudomonadati; phylum Pseudomonadota; class Gammaproteobacteria; order Alteromonadales; family Pseudoalteromonadaceae; genus Pseudoalteromonas; species Pseudoalteromonas sp. SG41-2. The sequence goes on from NZ_JACJFK010000017.1 coordinate 86,464, forward strand.
GGACAGCAATGTTGATCAAGATTACTTAGGTGTTGGCATGGAATACAAGTTTTAGTCTTTAGACTGTTGAAAAAGCCTTACTTATTACAGTAAGGCTTTTTACTATTAAGCTTGTGCATACACTGATTTACCCGCAAGCCAGCGATTGATTAGTTGTTCTACTTGTTCAGGATACTGGCGGAGCATTTGTAGTGCGATAGGTCTGACTAAGTTGAGTGTGTGCTTATCTCTGGTTAAGTCAGCAATTTTAAATTCCGCTAAACCTGTTTGTTTTGTGCCGAGCACTTCACCTGGACCACGAATTTCCAAATCACGTTCAGCAATTACAAAACCGTCATTGCTATCTCTTAGAACAGCCAAACGTTTTTGTGCAGTATGAGACAGCGGTGCGTGGTATAAAAGCACACAATGGGATGCGATTGCACCACGACCAACTCGACCACGTAACTGATGTAATTGTGCAAGGCCAAGCCGTTCAGGATTTTCAATGATGATCAAACTGGCATTCGGCACATCTACACCGACTTCAATGACCGTTGTCGCCACTAATATATGAATCTTTCCAGCTTTGAACTCGCTCATAATGGCTTGCTTTTCTGCTGCTTTCATACGGCCATGAACTAATCCTATAGTTAACTCTGGCAGTGCATGAGTTAATTGCAGTGCGCTATCTTCTGCTGCTTGGCATTGCAATGCTTCCGATTCATCAATTAAGGTGCATACCCAATATACTTGACGACCTTGCTCGGTACAGGCTGTTTTTACACGAGCAATAATTTCATCACGACGCGTATCAGGTAGTGCAATGGTTTTAATTGGGGTACGTCCTGGTGGCAACTCATCAATCACGGACGTTTCTAAATCGGCATAAGCTGTCATCGCCAGTGTACGTGGGATCGGTGTTGCTGTCATAACTAGTTGATGGGGATAGCAATCACCAAAACGGCCTTTTTCTCGTAGCGATAAGCGCTGATGGACGCCAAAGCGGTGTTGTTCATCAATAATAATAAGCACTAGGTTATTAAATGTTACTTGTTCTTGAAATAACGCATGAGTCCCAACAATCATTTGCGCTTCACCTGATGCTATTTTTTCAAGCGTTGCGCTGCGTTCTTTTCCTTTGGTTTTACCACCGAGCCATGCTGTAGTTATACCTAAAGCCGTAAACCAATTTTCGAAAGTAATGCCATGTTGTTCTGACAGAATTTCGGTGGGTGCCATTAGTGCCACCTGATAGCCCTGTGCGATAGCTGTTAAGGCGCTCAGTGCCGCAACTAGGGTTTTACCTGAGCCAACATCGCCTTGTACTAAGCGCATCATTGGATAAGGAGACTGCAAATCGTTTTTTATTTCAGCGACGACTTTGTTTTGCGCGTTGGTTGGAGCAAAGGGGAGCTGCGCTAAAAAATCATGCTCCAGATGATTAATAGGGTTCAGAGCAACTGCTTTTACTTGCTGTCCTTGTTGACGTAATTTTAATAAGCTCAAATTTTGCGCCAGTAACTCTTCAAACACTAAACGTTGTTGAGCCGGGTGCAGGCCTTGCTCTAATGCGGTGATATCTACATCATTAGCGGGGCGATGTAAAAGTAGCAGTGCTTGAGTTAAATCCATACCAGCGTGTTGGAATTGCACTGGCAATAACTCTTCTACCTGATATTTTTCAAGTAATGCAATCGCCTGATCACTTAATGCACGGATCGACAGTTGTTTTAACCCTTCCGTTGTCGAGTAAACAGGCGTTAGTGTGGTTGCTGTTGGTTGTTCGCTCGGTGTATCGCTGAGGCTGTATTCAGGATGAGTCATTTCATAACCCACTCTGCCACGTCGTACCTCGCCAAAACAGCGGATCACCTTACCGCTACTTAAGGTATTCTTTTGTGCTGCAGTAAAATTAAAAAATCGCAGGGTGAGTCGTCCAGTACCATCGTTAACTTGGCAAACGAGCATTTTACGTTTACCAAAGGTAATTTGGCTGGTTTCTATGGTGGCTTCAATACTGACATGACTATGCACAGCTAAATCACTGATAGCATAAATACGGGTGCGGTCTTCATATCGAAGCGGTAGATGAAAGAGCATATCTTGCACTGTGCTAATGCCGAGTTTTTTTAGCCGCTCGGCCATCTTTGGACCAACGCCTTTGAGGTCAGTGATTGGGTAGCGGCTTAAAGTTGGCTTTGACACAATACGCTCAAATCTTTCATTTTTAGATACTTTTTAGTTTACGTGCGAACAGGCTTGTCATCAAGCATGTTTTAATTTGTGCCAAAACTCATCATCAGCGATGATTTCACCATTTTCATCGAGGGCTGGATAGGGTTGCGATTTTTCTTTGCATTTTTGTGCAATGATTGGATGGCAACCTTCAAATAGCATCTTATGTTTTATGCTCTCATCCAGCATAGTGCGCTCATATAAGCCGGCTTGCAGACGTTGGTTTTGTGCCTCAAATAATATCAGTGCAGCGGCCACAGACACATTCAGAGACTGCGCCATACCTTGCATTGGAATAATAATGTTTTTATCTGCGTGGGCAAGTGCTTGTGGAGAGATCCCGGTTTTTTCTTGGCCGACAATAATGGCTGTTGGCAGAGTATAATCAATCTCACGGTAGTCAACAGCATCAGGGCATAAGTTAGTAGCGAGTATTTGTACTTGCGGATTATGCAGGCGCATCATAGCCACAGCGCTGTCGATATCTTTATGTAAGTGAGTTGCGATCCAATTTTTACTGCCCCCAGAGGTATTATTGGTGAGCCATTTTTGGTTTTGTGGCCATACTGCATGAACATTATGGCAACCCACAGCATCAGCGCTGCGAACAATTGCAGACAAGTTATGGTGTTTGTGCACATCTTCTAAGCACACGGTTAAATCGGTTTGACGACGATCTAGTACGTGTTTAATGCGATGATAGCGGGTGTTTTCCATTTTTAGCCTTGTCTTAACTCATAAAATTGCCGCTATTATACGGGAATTACCGTCTTAAGGCATTACTGAGCGGCTAATTGGGTTTTGCAGTGATATTAGCGTTTCGGTTGACTGAATAGCTTCGATAGCTTGAATCTTATTGATCAATACATCTTGTAAATGATCAATTGAACGGGTCATTACCTTAATAAAAATACTGTAGTTACCGGTTGTGTAATAAGCCTCAACGACTTCTTCAAGTTCCTTTAGGTGCAATAAGGTTTGTGGGTAGTCTCGAGCATTATTGAGGTTGATGCCAATAAAACAACATACATCGTAGCCTAACTGCTTGGCATTGACGCTAACTTGGGTGCCTGTAATGATCCCGGCTTGTTTCATTTTTTCAATCCGTACATGAATTGTACCTGCGCTAACGGCGAACCGTTTGGCTAATTCTGCATAGGCTGTGCGGGCATTATCCATTAATGCGTGGAGGATCTGTTTATCAAGATTATCGATTTGATAATTTTCCATATAAATATCATCTTTAAATTGTTGAATCATCATTTTTTATACCACTAAATTAATCAAATTAATATGGTAAAGGTGTTTTTGTTATTGGTTATTGAATTAAAGTGCAAAATGATTGAGGATTGCTTTAACGACATGGTTGCTCATAGTGCAATCATGCATTTATGCAAGTAACAATAACTGGGAATGAGGCCAATTATTATGAGTTCACACTTTGTCCAGCAACAGCTGCAAATTAGTAAAGTTAAACAGTATTTTTCACACCAGCTAGAACAACAGCTAGGGTTAATTGAAGTACAAGCGCCTATTTTGGCTAAAGTAGGCGATGGTATCCAAGATAACCTAAGTGGCACTGAAAATGCGGTTGCGGTAAAAGTTAAAACTATTCCAGCGAGTCAATTTGAAGTGGTTCACTCTTTGGCAAAATGGAAGCGAAAAACACTAGCTGAGCACGGCTTTGCAATTGGTGAAGGTTTATACACACATATGAAAGCGTTGCGCCCGGATGAAGAGTCATTAAGCCCCATCCATTCTGTTTATGTTGATCAGTGGGATTGGGAGAAAGTAATTTGTGCCAGTTCTGAGCGCTCTCTTGATAAGTTAAAAGAAACAGTACAAGCCTTGTATAAAGGCTTAAAAGCAACCGAGCAATTTGTTGCTGATGAATTTGGTATATCACCATTTTTACCCGCTGATATTACTTTTGTACACAGTGAACAGTTACGTCAAATGTACCCTGATTTTACCGCCAAGCAGCGCGAAAAAGCGATTACACAAGAATATGGTGCGGTGTTTTTGATAGGCATTGGTGGGGCATTAGCCGATGGTAAGATTCATGATGTACGCGCACCTGACTACGATGATTGGTCGACTCAGACTTGCGAGCAATACAGTGGCTTAAATGGTGATATTTTACTGTGGAACCCTGTGCTTGAAGATGCTTTTGAAATTTCATCAATGGGTATTCGCGTATCACCAGAAGCATTAGTTGCACAGCTTGCAATTACCGGTGACCAAGCTCGTTTAGAATTTGATTGGCATAAGCAACTACTAGCTAAACAATTACCACAGACAATAGGTGGTGGCATTGGTCAATCTCGATTGGCGATGTTGTTATTACAAAAACCTCACATCGGTCAAGTACAAGTAAGTGTATGGCCGGAGGAGTTAAAACAACAAGTGGCTGGTATTTTATAACGTAGACGAGAGAATAGAGATTATCTGCTGTTAGTCTCTATCTGCTTGCGATCAACTGGTTTTAAATTCAATCTCTATTTTTCCTTCTTGCAGTTTTACGTTACAAGGAGGATAGCTGCGATTTGTTCTTAATACTTTATCGAAAATGTGGATTTCTACCCCAGAATGCAATTTTTTATTGACCGCTAAATTAGCATTATCAAGTAGTTCATATAGACTTTGTTCTAGCGTTGTTAGGCGTTTTTCTAGCTGCTCTGCTTGTTGGCAATAATGTTGCTGAGTAGCTCCTATTTTAGCGAGCAATAGTTTTTTCTTATCTAAATCTTTTACTAAATCGGCCTTTTCTAGCGTTGCTTGCAGGGTGTCTAATTGCTCATCGGTTTTAGCTAATTCTTTAAGGCATTCATCGGTTTCAGTAGTAACAGACTTTCCTGAGGCAACCATGTTTATGAGCATTTTAGCGCCAGATTCATTACCAATTTCACCAGCGATAATCATTCCGGCATCCAGGATCTCGCCACCAAATAACTTCCCTTGTGGATTGTCTGCTTGGCCTATCTGTAAAAGCTTAGTCGCTTTCATTGCGCAGTGGCTAGCTTGGCGCTCAATAAAAATATTATTACCTTCAAGGTAGCTATATTGGGAGTGAGATAAATGAATATCACCGTTACAAATAATTTTGCACGAAAGCGTTTTATCATCTAGCTGGTGGCCAATCACACCTTGTTTAATGGTGATATTACCTTGCGCTGTCAGCTCTCCGGATTCAACCGTGCCCATCACAGTTATATCGCCTTTCGCGGTTACTTTCATGCCAGGCTCTATATTATGAGTGACAATAATGCTGCCATCAAAGTTTATATGGCCGCTTTTAACTGTGACATCGCCAATCGTAAAAATATCATCAACGCGCATACCATTTTGAATTTCGACTGGTACGCCCGCAATACTTGAGATTAATTCAAGAGGATTAGTTTTTGATATTTCACTGCCCTCACCAGCAACTAGTGGGCTACTTTCTCCAGCTTTTGCCGGAAGGACATCGCCTTTTACGGTAAAACCTTCTTTACCAGGGGTTGCGGGTTGCTGTCGAACTAATAATGTACCGGGTTCAACACTTGCTAACTTGCCAAAGTCGCGCATATCGACAGTGCCATCTTCGCGCAGTTTCGGGGTATGCAAACGCTCTTTTAAAGTTAATACTTGAGGAAGTAATTTTGATGATTTGCCGTCTTCTGGTAAGCGACCTTTAGCGAGGATACCTTTAACGGTAGTGCCAGCGGGTAATTCAAATTGTTTTTGTAGCAGCTGCTCTAAAAATGCTTGTTTGTAGCCCCGAGCAACCCCAGCTTTGATCAGCTGCTGTTTCGCTTGATCAAGGGCCAAAACTTTGCCACCTTGTGCGAGTGTGAGTTCGCCTGTTGCTAACATTTTATCATCACTGAGTGTAACAGTTAGTGTGGCGTCATGCTTACTGGCAACCACTAAACTACGTTCGCTACTAGGCTCTTTAAAAAAAGCATTGATAGCATCATAGTCTATGCGACATTCACAGAATGTTGATTTTTCTAGAGCCTCAATAACAAAAGCGGCACTAGGCGGCGAATGTTCTATAACATCGAGTAGTACATTACCGTTATGAGCAAGCTTAAACACGGATCATCCTTTTACAACACTTAAGTTAAAGGTTTTTATAATTATATAAAGATAGAGTGCTAGAGATTTGAATAACTGTCAAGAAGATCGAGGAAAAGGGGACTGATGAGTTAATACACCTAAGTATAAATACTTAGGTGTATTGCTGTAAGCTTAATTTGTTGAAGGCAATTCCATAATACCGTCAATTTCAACTTGCACGTTTTTTGGTAATGCGCGCACGCCAATTGCTGCTCGGGCAGGATAAGGTGCTTTGAAGTATTGGCTCATTACTTCATTTACCGTCGCAAAGTTAGATAGATCAGTTAAATAGATATTAACTTTTACCAAGTCTTGGATGTTGCCACCGGCTTCTTCACATACCGCACTAATATTTTTAAATACTTGATGTGTTTGTTCTGCGAAATCTTCAGAGATCACTTCCATCGTTGCGGGAACTAATGGAATTTGACCCGATAAGTAAACTGCTGTACCAACTTTTACTGCTTGGCTATAAGTGCCGATGGCAGCAGGTGCTAGATCCGTAGAAATAAATGCTTTATTCATGATTTTCCTATGTTATTTTTTACGATAGACTTTTTGCACATCAGGCATTACGCGAATGCGGCGCATGATATTTGCAACATGGACACGGTTTTTCACGGTGATCCCTAAATCTATCACGTATAAATTACTTTCTTTTTCATCTGTGGCAATTTCCACTATGTTTGCTTGGGTTGTAGCAATTACATTGGTTAGTTTTGCGAGTGCGCCTTGGTGGTTTATGATTTCTACACGCAGTGCTGCAATATATTCTTTTTCTGGATTATCATCCCATTTAACAACCAAGTACTTGGAGCGTTCAGTTTCCCAGCCACGAATATTTTTACATTCTTGGCGGTGAACCGTGATGCCTTTACCTTGGCTTATATGTGCGGTGATAGCATCCCCTGGCACTGGTCGACAACATTTAGAATAATTAACTAGCATGCCTTCAGTACCAATAATGGTCGCTTTAGCATTTTTAGTCATATCGCCTAAATCATCATTGTCATTTTGCAGTAAGCGGCGTGCGATCAGCATGCTCATTAAATTACCGCAGCCAATTTCAACTAATAGCTCTAATACAGTATTGAGTTCATGTTCTGCTAATACGCGACTAATATTTTCGTCAGGCAGATCATCGAACTTCGTTTCACCTAAAGCAGAGTCGAGTAAGCGACGGCCAAGTAATAAAGCTTCTTCATGATGTTGGCTCCTCAGGTAATTGCGAATTCCTAAACGTGCTTTACCGGTAACAATAAAGTTTAACCACGTTGCGTTAGGGTGCGCACCTGAGCTGGTAATCACTTCAACTGTTTGACCCGTATCTAATGCTTTACTTAACGGATGAGGTTTACGGTTAACGCGTGCACCCACACAGGTATTACCAACATCGGTATGGACCGCGTATGCAAAATCAACGGCGGTTGCACCCATAGGTAACTCGACTATGCGACCATCAGGAGTGAACACGTAAATTTCTTCTGGGAATAGCTCTGTTTTAACGTTTTCAACAAATTCAAATGATGAGCCTGCGCTTTGTTGTAATTCCAACAAACTTTGCATCCACTGACGTGCCCGTTGTTGTGCAGTGTGGCCTGCGTTATCACCGGATTTTTTATACATCCAATGAGCAGCAACTCCTTTATCTGCCATGTGATCCATATCGTGAGTACGGATCTGGATCTCAACAGGGATCCCATGAGGACCAACTAATGAGGTATGCAACGATTGATAACCATTAGTTTTAGGTACTGCTATATAATCTTTAAAGCGAGTTTCGATTGGTTTATATAAATTATGGGCAACGCCAAGTACCCGATAGCAGATATCCATTGAATCAACTGCAATTCTAAATGCGTAGATATCCATGACTTCATTAAACAGTAACTCTTTATTAAGCATTTTTTTATAAATACTATATAAATGTTTTTCGCGCCCAGAAACAGTGGCTGTAATGCCAGCTTCTTCAAGGCGTGCTGTTATCTCGGTTTGGATATTTGAAATGACTTCTTTGCGATTGCCGCGCGCTTTGGCAACTTCTGACTTTAAAGCGCGATGACGCATCGGGTAGAGGGCTTGAAAACCTAAATCCTCTAACTCATTTTTAATATCGTGAATACCTAAACGATTAGCAATCGGCGCATAAATCTCTAACGTTTCGCGGGCAATACGTCGACGTTTGTCAGGACGTAATGCTCCAAGAGTGCGCATATTATGAGTACGATCAGCAAGTTTGATTAAAATAACACGAATATCTTGTGTCATTGCCATAATCATTTTTCGATAGTTTTCAGCTTGGAATTCTTTTTTATCTTTAAAGCTGAGCTTATCAAGTTTGCTTACGCCCTCAACTAATTCTGCGACTGTCTCGCCAAAAATTTCGGCTAAATCTTGTTGGCTAAAGTCGGTGTCTTCAATCACATCATGCATTAATGCAGCCATTAACGTTTCGTGATCTAAATGCATACCAGCCAGAATTTGGCTTACTTCAACAGGGTGAGTAATGTAAGGTTCGCCACTTGAGCGAGTTTGACCCTCATGGGCCTCTCGGGCTACCACATAGGCTTTTTGTACCAGCTCTACATCAGCAGCAGGTAAGTATTCTGATATTTTCTTTTTTAGACCTTCAAAAAGATACATTCACACTCCAATGTTCTCGTGAAGCAAATAGGTAACGGTATGTTAAGAATATACGATGAAAAGAAGGGATTGCCAACGGCTAGAATAGAAATACTATACCGTTGGCTAAATCAGACAAGGAAGTCAGATTATTGGTTGCCGCCTACAATAGCTGCAACTGCAGCCATTTCAGCCGCCTCTTGATGTTGTTGCTCTTCACGATCAATAAGATCCATTGATGAGCTATCTACTAAACCAAGTTCAATTTCACGTAAAGCAACAACCGTTGGTTTATCGTTTTCAGGATCAACCAGTGGCTTTTTACCACCGACCGCGATTTGACGGGCACGACGGGCCGCAACTAAAATTAAATCAAAACGATTACCAATTGCATCTACTGCATCTTCAACAGTTACGCGAGCCATCTTAGCACTCCAAATAAATTTTTAAGCAAAGACGTAGTTTACTGCACCGAGTCAGATTCGCCAATAGCTTGTGGTTAATTTAAACAAATAAAATACTTACTGAACCCAAATTAGGATTTAACGCAGTAAGTCTACGAGTAAATCTTGATGGCGAATAGCTTGGCTTTGTAGCGATAAGCGTTTTGCCAATACGATCGTCTCAATTTCCTTCAGCGCAGTTGCAAAATCATCGTTAACCACGACATAGTCATATTCATTGTAATGAGACGTTTCAGATTGTGCTTTTGCCATGCGACCAGCAATGATTTCTTGTGAATCTTGGCCGCGATTATTTAAGCGCGCTTCAAGCTCAAATTTTGACGGTGGTAGGATAAAAATGGTTTCAACATCAGCGACCAGATCACGAACTTGACGTGCACCTTGCCAATCAATATCTAAAAATACATCAATACCTGCTGCAAGCTGCTCTTCAATTGCTTGCTTTGATGTACCGTAGTAATTATCGAACACTTGCGCCCATTCAAAAAAATCATTCTTTTCAATTAATGATTTGAATTCATCAACATTTACAAAGTGGTAATGCACGCCATTTGCTTCGCCCGGACGAGGCGAGCGAGTAGTATGCGATACAGATACTTTCATATCATTATACTTAGTTAACAATGCATTGATTAAGCTGGATTTACCCGCACCAGATGGTGCCGATAAAATAAATAAGTTTCCGCGAGAGTGTGCCATGGGTTTTTACCTAAAATAAACCGACTAGAGCTGCTAATAAGCTCCGCCTTAATTTTGGTATTGTACTTTATTTAGTGAAGTTTACTCAACTGCCGAAAGTATCCTAGTGAGGTGATTAAATTTTAACGTATTAATAACCGTATTTTTGTTACGGCAATGATGACTGTTTAAAAAACTCCCGCATTTTAACGATTATTTGTACTTAGTTGCATAATGCAAAAATGGTCGTTGCAAGTTGCATCTTTCATCTTCAACTTTATTTTATTTTGTTTTATTTCAATGCTTTATTTTTTGGAATGATGCCTGCATTGGTACAGTTACTTAATGATTGAGGGCTTACTAATGAGATTAACCCATTTAGCCATAGCGTGTTTAGTTTCACTTCCTTGTGCTGTATTTAGCCAGCCATTCGATAATTGCCCTAGTCAGGCATTTTTGATGCAGGATGCAAAGGCACAGCTTTACGGTATAGATTTAGTGTCGGCTAAACCTACGATTTTATCATCGGCTTTGACGTTTGCTAGCGAGGCAAATAATGAAAGTGTGAATGCCGTCGGTTTTAATTACAAAGACCAATACTTATACGGTTTTAGCCGACAATCGCCTAAAAGCGTGGTGCAAATTGGTAGCAACTACGAAATGAAGCGGTTAAATGTTACTGGCCTACCCGATACTAATTTTTATGTAGGTGATATTCAAGTGACTGGTGAGCAAGCAAATCAAAGTGCGATGTATTATGTATATACTCCCAATTTTGGTTTATATGAAATCAATCTAGAGGATGATCTAGATGCCCCCATAACTGCTCGGCTACTACCTGCAACCGACACATGGAACTTAGGTATATTTGATTTTGCATTTCATCCGCAAAGTAACCTGTTATACGCAGTTGAATCAAATGGTGATTTGCATGAAATTAACGTTGCAGAAAATACTACCAAGTTTATTACTCAAGTTGATATTGGTGATGATACGGGCGCATTTGGTGCTGCCTATTTTGATATCAATGGTCAGTTTTATTTTAGTAATAATAAAAGCGGAAAAATTCACAAAGTTGATTTAAGTATTAGTCCTGTTGTTGGTTATACGCCTGTTGCTAATGTGTTTACATCGGGCCCTAAGTCAAGTCAGAACGATGGGGCTCGTTGTGCTATTGCCGAAGTTGAGGTAACAGATAGTTCGATTGATTTTGGTGATGCTCCTCTACCTTATAACACCAGTTTAGAGCAAAGCGGAGCCAGGCATTTATTCGATCCTAACAGCACTGGCAGTAACCTGATTTATTTAGGCGATACAGTCGATGGTGAAAATATCAATACTGATGCCGACTTAATCAACAACCCAGTTGATGCATCAGATGATGGGGTGAGCTTTGTGACGGCAATATCGGCGGGTCAAGATAGCCAAATTATTGTAAACGCCTCTGCGAGTAGCTTTTTATATGCATGGTTTGATTGGGATCAAAATGGCGGCTTTAGTGAAAGTGAGCGCATAATAACTAAATATCAACTTAATCAAGGCGATAACAGTATTTTAATTAATGTACCTAGTAATGTTAAAGCTGGGCAGACATGGGCTCGTTTTAGGGTAACTGATGGCTCGGAAGCTTCGCTTATTACTGCCACTGGAGGTGTTTTAGGTGGTGAGGTGGAAGATTATGAAATAACAACATTTGCTAGTGCTGTATACCCAGGAGAAAACGATTGGGTGACACTTGCTTATGAAGATAAATGGCCGTTTGCAGGTGATTATGACTTTAATGACGTGGTCGTAAATTACCGTACTACTCAGCTCATTGAGGGCACTAATGTTGTTGGTTATAAAATTGATGGCCAGTTAATTGGTGTAGGAGCAACCTATCATAATGGCTTTGCGGTAAGCCTTAAAGAGACGGTAAATAATACAACTTACTCAATTTTAAGTAGAGAAGTCGATGCCGATAATATTCGGTTTGTGATTAATGGCGAACTACAAACAGGCTCATTTTTGGAAGCAAACACAGAGCAGGCTATTTTAATTTTTATGCAAGACACTTGGCTGCATGTGAATAAGCAATCAGGGTGCGAGTATTTTAGAACGGAAAGCAATTGCGACGTTAACAGCAAAGTAACTTTTAGTATGACTATCCCATTAAAAGTCCCTAAAGCGAAAATATTATCCCCCGGAACATTATTAGACCCTTTTATTTTTGCTACAGAGGGCTTTTATCATGGCGATTTTTTAGTTGGTAAAAATGCGCGCAGCTGGGAAGTACACATGAAAAATCAAGCGCCCACAGAAGTATTTGACGCGACTTTGTTTGATCTCAGTGGTGCAGATGATGTGAGCCAGCAAGAAAGTGGTTTGTTTTTCTTAACTGAAAACGGCCTACCATGGGCGATTGAAGTAGGAGTGCAATGGTTACATCCACTTGAAGGTGTAGATATAACCGATGCCTACGATAGCTTTGCTAATTTTGCTCAGTCGTCAGGAAAGCAAAATCCACAATGGTTCAATCGCTACAACAGCAATAATGTGGCAGTTAGAGGGGAACAGTAATGAAAAAGTTAACTGTAATTTTATGCTTATCATCATTTTTAGTTGCGTGTGGTGGTGGTGAAAGCGAAAGTACTGCGGCAGTACCTGCAGCTGTTGAATCACTACCATCGAGTGTCGTTCCTATCACCACCGACTCAGCCGGAATGGCCAGTTTAGTGATAGATGATCGTTTTGATTTATCAACGAAATTTAAACTAAAGATTGATGTAGATCTCTCTATAGGTGACGTAAGAGCTTACTTAAATATTTGCCAAAAAAAGGCCAATAGCCTACGTGCTGATTATGGAAACTGCTTAGTTAGAGCTCCTTTATCGCAAGGCTCTATAAAAACTACGCTTGCAATGAGTAGACAAGATATCGAACTGATTGCAGAAATTTGGTTTTACGATACCAGCACTCAACCCCTTTCATTTGCATGGCAGTTTGATACACAAGCAGAACATCAGATGTTTGAAATAAGGTAGTAAAAGTCAAAGGCAAGCAGTAACGGTAAAGTGATCAAGCTAAAGAATACACCTAGGTATATTCTTTATACTAGTTAGGGTAGTGATTTATGTTGAAGTTTCTTAATGATAACAATGGCGATCTTTTGCAAAAAAAGAGGCTAGTAAAATTTTTTGTCGCAGCAGCTGCGTTTATGCTAATTGCGATTGCCTATAATCCTTCGCAATATTATTACGCTGATCTTTTAGTATCATTGCGTATGCCATTACTAGTTATTGCCTTATGCTTTGCCATGTTGCTTTTAATTATAAAAGCAACATATTTAGGTGGGGCGCTATCAATTATATGCTTGATAAGTTTGAGTTCATTATTACCATTGCATTCGTTACCAAGTGAGCAAACCAAAAATGCGATTTTGATAAAACAAATAAACTTAAATTATAGTAACCCGTTTATTGAATCGCACTTAGTTAGCTTACAAAAACAATCTTGGGATGTATTAATTCTGCAAGAGTTTAGTGATTTAAATCGGCATTTGCTCTCTCGTTTTTTAACCAAGGCTAGTTTATTTGGTTATCGTGAAGTAGAGGGGATCCCTTACGGCATCGTTGTTATTTCGCGTTTCCCTATAATTTATAGACAACAAGTAAAACTTCAAGGGGATAGGTTAGGTTACATTAAACTGCGCTTGTTATTTAATAATGAAGTTATCACTACGTATATTGCCCACCCACCATCACCAAGAACCAAGCAGCACTGGGAAAATAGAAATATTTTACTCGCGGCGCTGCATGCAGCAACAATACAAGAGCAAACACTATGGCTAATTGCAGGTGATTTAAATATTGTCCCTTGGTCACGTTATTTTAGTTGGCAAAGTACACAAAGTTGTTATGGAGCAAATCCTTATAGCAGTTTTATGCCCTTAAATATTAAGCCGACACTGCTAACCGGGTTACCCATAGATCACTGTGTTTTTGACGAGCAATTTACGTTAAACAGCTTAATAGTGAGTAATTTTGCAGGAAGTGATCATAAGATGCTTAGTTACAGTTTGAGCCTTCATGATTAACCAAAGTTCAGCTTAGTTAGTTAATAAAAATAGCATGCAGGATTAACCACATGCTATTTGATTAAATAAACCAATGCGGATTTATTTTACTGTAATGGCAAAGGTCATTTTTAAGTCATGTAGTAAATGACGTAGGTTTCGCCTATGTGGAAAAAGTGTGAATGCAGCAGTTGCAATCGATAGGGCTTTAAATTTAGAACCTATTTCTCGATAGTACTCACCATAGCATTCTAAAATGCGTGCTTGTGCTTTTATTTTTGCCATAAAGCCAGCATCATGTTTACAACGCGAGACAATTTCTTTCATTGCATTGAGTCTGTTTTTACGGTTTGCAGTAATAGAACCCGCTCTCATCAAGTAATCCATTGCGATACGCGGTGAAAACGCAACATCACCGATCCTTGCAAGTTTTAACCAGCAATCCCAGTCGCTAGCGCTATTTAATTGGTTATCAAATCGGCCAATATAATTAATCGCTGAACGCTTAACCACAACCGAAGATGTGCCAATTACATTAGCAAAAATCAGTAAATCCATTGGGCATTTTAAATTTTGATAACCCATATTATTTTTATCAACAAATTTTGAAAATTCAGGCCAAAAAGAAAAACAATCGACAATGGGTTCATATTCTTCGTTAATATGCATATAGTTTGTGAAACTTAAAACGCACTCTGAGTGCTCTTTCATATAGCTTAATTGTTCGTATAACTTATCATCACTCCAGTAATCATCAGCGTCTAAAAAAGCAATGTAATCACCTTTTGCTGCGGCAATAGCGCGATTTCTTACATTGACAACGCCAGTGTTTTCTTGCTCTATAACAATTAACTGGGGAATTGTTGTTTGGGCGGTTTTTAACCACTCAACACTACCATCTGTTGAACCATCATCAACCACAATAATTTCTAAATTCACGTTTTTTTGTTTAACAACACTACTAATGGCTTTGGCTAAATATTGTTTACAATTGTAGTTAGGGATAATAACGCTTATTTCTATACTCATGATCCGCATCCTAGTTTTATAAATTAACTAACTAAGTACTACGCAAGTTCAGCGCCAATTATTTTAATAGGTTTGCGAGGGGGTTTTTGTCTAATGCTTTGCATTTTGCAACAGATGTTCGCAAATTGACTTTTTAATCATGTTTTTGGTGTGTTTTAACTGGGCATGCTTCTTGCGAAATAACCATAAGTTATATTTGGAGTGTTGAGCATGAAACATATTGGCATTGTGGTACCGAGTTTCCATATCCCCTCAGAAACCTTTGTGGTAACTGAGATAAACGCATTAGTAAGAGCTGGGCACAAGGTCAGTGTTATCACCTTTGCAAATTTAAATAGTTGTACCAATCTTGATAGCAGTGTAAACGTCATTACTATTGAAAAATCGTTGTTATATGCGGCCAAGTTTGCCATGAAAAAACCGCTGGCAGCATTTAAAGCGGCATTAACAGCAACAAGGTTTACCTCAATCTCGGTCACTTCACTGCTTGGCTACGGATTAAATATTGCTGACATAATCAAACAACATGGTATTTCCCACATACACTGCCACTTTATGCATGCGCCTCTGGCGTACTCAATTATAGCCAGCAAAATTGCAGGCATTAGTATCTCCTCGATTGGCCACGGGCATGACGTATACGTTAATGATACTGATCTTAGGCTGAAACTCTCATTGTGTAATTTCTCCGTGGCCGTGTGCAAAGATATGGCTGAAAAGTTAGGTAAATACAAAGCGGGTAAAGTTGAGTTGCTGCATTGTGGAGTTGATCTAAGTTTATTTAACGCAACGCCTAACCGACTTAATGAGTCTGTGAAACTATTATTTATTGGCCGTTTAGTTGAAAAAAAGGGACTACAATTTTTACTACCCGCAATAAAAAAATTAAATAAAAAATACTCAATATTTTTAGATGTTGTTGGTGAAGGCCCTTTGATGAACGACCTAAAGTTTTTATGTGAAAAGTTAGGCATTGAAAAAGAAGTTAGATTTTTAGGCAAGCAAACGCCACTGTGGCTATCAAAAAACACCAGTAATTACTCTGCGTTAGTTGCGCCATTTTGCATTTCAAGTAACGGAGATAGAGATACTGGTCCGGTGGTTTTAAAAGAGGCTATGGCTAGTGGTATTCCAGTGCTCACAACTCAATTAATGGGAGCCAAAGAAATTGTTAATGACTCGGTGGGCTTTAAGTGTGAGCCGTCGAGTATTTCAGGGTTGGAGAAAATTTTAACGGAGTTTTGTGAATTAAATCCCTATGAGAGATACGCCAAAGGAATTAACGCCAAACGCTTAGTTGCAAATAAGTTTAACGCCAGCTCACAAGCTAAAAAATTGTCATCTTGGGTGCAAAACTCTTAAGGAATAAAGATGAATGGATTAAAGCAAATCGCCTATTTTGGACTATCAACCTTGTTACTTAAGGGGCTTGGCTTTGCTTTGTTGCCTATATCTACTCGTCTTTTAAGCCAAGCTCAATTTGGTGAACTAAACTTTTTAGTTTCTATTTCCGCTATTATGTCTTTGTTGTTGTGTTTAGGGTTACCCGAATTATTGTTCAAGCAACAAATGAAAAATGCGGTTTATAAACAAGCTTTGTTTAGAGACGCGATTATTTTATGTAGCGTTTTGAGTGCGTTGTTTGTTGTTATTATGGTGTTATTTACCAGCTCATTTAGTGTGTTATTACCCATCTCCATTAATAAACTTGATCTGCAGTTATTAGCGGTTAATTTAGCATTTTCAGCTGTGCTATCCATTGTGTTTTGCTTTTTAAGATATTACGAAATGGCTAAGCAGTTCTGCTTTTTAGCTATTTTACAAGGAGTGGGGCAAACGCTACTCACCATTATATTACTTTACCTTGGCTATGGAGTAACGGGGGTTATGGTGTCGGGTGCTGTGTCGAGCTTTATTGTGCTGATGATTTCGTTATGCGTCATTGGCCGCACAATTACGATTAGTTTTAACTATGTTCCTTGGAATATAAGTTATAAAAATAGTTTGTTTTTATTAAGTATTATTGCTTCATCGCTGTTTGTGTATGCAAATAATGGCGCTGAAAACTGGTTTATTGCAGCCAGTGTCGGAAAAGAAAAGCTTGCCCAATATTATGTGGCAATGCAATTTGCAGTTATGACTTCGTTTACCTTTGAACCGATCAGAATGTGGTGGTTTTCTCGTCGTTTTAATGAATTAACTTCTTGTCGCACTCGTTATGTTTCTTTATGTGAGCTAAGTTTAGAAATCGCAATTGCGTTGTGTGCAGTAATGCTTATTGTTGCGCCTCATTTATTTATCTTGGTTTTACCACAAGGTTACTTACTAAATTCTTGGCTTTTACCCAGTTTAATATTTATTGTTGTACTTAGGCATCACAGCGATCTACTCAATATTGGTTGTTATATTCATTTTAACGCACTATTTGTCACTATTATTAATGCTGTTAGTGCAGCTTGCGTACTAATAGCATTGGGTATTCTAGTGCCTAAATGGGGAGTGCTTGGCGCAGTGGTCAGCTTAGTATTTGCACAAACTCTTAAAACAGTGTTGTTTGTTGTTGTTAGCCAAAAGCTCGAAAATCTGGCATTTAGTATTCAGCGATTAGTACCTAGCTGGCTCTGTTTTATTAGTATTTTTGCTCTGGGCGTAAGTGAAATTACTCATTATGTAATTTGGCAAATCGCGGCTTTAGTTTGCTTAATAGGCGTTTTATTTAATAAGTATCAAAACAGAATAATGGCAATACTGAATCAGTATGTAACAAGGAAAGCACATGGTTAATTGGTATAAAGCGCATTGCCACTTAATAAATGGCTTGGTGATTACTGTGCTCATTTTAGGTTTGTATTCGCTATTTGGCCCCATAGCCGCTTTTGCCTTGTTGCTATTACCGTTTGCGGGTTTTTTGGCGATACGTATTAGCACCGTGTTTATTATATTATTTATTTTGTTTAGCTATTTTAGAATCCACGAGGCGTTTGTTTTTCTAATGCCGCTTAAAATTCCTAAATTACTTGCTTTAGCATCTTTACTGGCCATTGCATGGCATTTATTTGTATCTAAAACTTTAAAACCACATTGGAGCTCTACGCATCTTATTTTTGTAATTTGGTTCGCTTGGCTCACGGTATGCGTATTTTCAGCTTCAAATAGAGGCGTTGCTATTGAGTATTGGTCTGGTGTGTTGGTTAAAGTATTTATTATGGTATTTGCTATTAGCTGGTGGTTAACGCGGTTTTCGCATTTTAGTTACATTAGGCTGGGTATTATGATCTCAGGTGTCACTATCGCTTTAGTGGCGTTGAATAACAAAATAAATGGTGTGGGGTTAGTTGAAGGAACTAGAGTGACTATTTCACGGGAATATCGCTCGCAATTAGGTGATCCCAATGATTTATCTTTGGTGTTGATGTTTCCTGTTTCATTTTTAGCAGCTGAACTTTTTGATACAAATAGTAATAAGTATCGACGTACTTTTGCCGGAGTTGGTTTGATCTTGGCTATTTCCGGTGTTATTGCCACTCAAAGTCGTGGTGGTTTATTAGGAATAGCCGCTATTTTAAGTTTCTTTTTATATCAAAAAGTCAAAAATCCCTTCGTAGTGGCTATGTGCGGTGGTGTCGCGATGCTTGCCATGATGATTTTTGCTGGTATTTCTGACCGACAAAGTGGTGGTGCGGCAGAAGGAGGTGTCGATGAATCAGCTATGGGTAGGCTCTATGCTTGGCAGGCTGCAATCAATATGGCGTTGTCTAATCCATTAACTGGCGTTGGAGTTAATAATTTTTTTGTAAATTACTATTTTTACAGTCCTCATTGGGATGGCAAGAATCATGCAGTACATAGCACATGGTTTCAGGTGTTAGGTGAAACTGGCTTTGTTGGCTTTTGTATTTTTTTACTCGTGATAGCCAGTATTTATCGAAGTCTGTCGCGGGTTTATTGTATTAATAAACGTAGTTTTAATCCTGAAGTGATGGTGAACGCTAACGCATTAAAGGCCGGTTTAATTGGCTTTATGGTTGCTGGCACTTTTTTAACTCAAGCTTTTACATGGCCACTGTATATTATTCTGGCTCTGACTATTGCACTAGAAAAGCTTACTATAGAAAGTAATAAGGAATAACAATATGTTGATACAGCTTAAACTTTGGCTAAAAAATAGTAATAATCCATTAGCGACATGGTTGTTTCAATTTGCAAAGTCGCTTCGCAATCCGCAAATCATCGTAATCCCTGTGCTACATGCTTCACTTTACTATTTGCATTATTTTATAAAAGAGTTATGCCATGAGCTAGTTCGGATTTTTTATTATACACCTTTATTTAAAAGCCAAATTAAGGGCAGTAAAAAGCGCTTATATTTATATTCAGGTATGCCGCAAATACTTGGCAAGTTAAAAATTGAATGCAAAGACGATGTGAGAATTTCAGGGATCAGCACCTTATGTGGGCGGGTGAGTAATGAGCGAGAGCCGCTACTAAGTATTGGCAATAATGTTGACATTGGTTGGCAAAATGCTTTTTCTGTAGGGCGCACCATTATTCTTGAAGACGATGTCAGGCTGGCAGGACGAGTTTTTTTAGCCGGTTTTCCTGGGCATCCAATTGACTGTGATCGCCGCGCTAACTCTGAAAGCGATGATGAATCTCAAATTGGTGACATTATAATAAAACGCGGTGCTTGGCTGGGCACTGGAGTGACTGTACTGGGCGGTGTCACAATCGGTGAGGGAGCGATAATTGGTGCGGGAAGTGTGGTTACT
Source organism: Pseudoalteromonas sp. SG41-2 (assembly GCF_014164535.1). Taxonomy (NCBI): domain Bacteria; kingdom Pseudomonadati; phylum Pseudomonadota; class Gammaproteobacteria; order Alteromonadales; family Pseudoalteromonadaceae; genus Pseudoalteromonas; species Pseudoalteromonas sp. SG41-2. The sequence goes on from NZ_JACJFK010000017.1 coordinate 106,398, forward strand.
AAAGATATTCCTGATTTTACTATTGCTGCGGGAAACCCTGCCAAAGTAGTTAAAAAAATTAAGGAGTAAGTGTATGAAATTTATTGTATTTGGTGAAGACTGGGCGAGTCATCCAAGCAGTACTCAACATTTATTTTCAGAGCTTGCTAAGCAGCATGAAGTACATTGGATAAACTCCATTGGTATGCGAAAACCAAGCGCTAAATTTCATGATATTAAACGTATGCTCAGCAAGTTAAAGCAGTTATTTCGACAGTCTAAAACTGCTGCAATAGCCACACCCAACAATATGACTATTTATAAGCTGCCTGTATTACCTTGGCACGATAATCGACTCATTCGATGTTTTAACCGCTGGATTTTTTCTCGTTACCTTGCACCCTTAACTTGTAGTGAGCCGATTATGTATTGGTTAAGTGTGCCAACTGCACACTATTTATTTGATAAAAAAACCACTGATAAATTAATTTATTATTGCGGCGATGATTTTTCTGCGTTGGCAGGGGTTGATGCTAAACTCGTTGCCCCCTTTGAGCAGCAGCTTATTAATAGCGCAGATCTTATCTATGTGATCAGTGAGTTATTGCTGGCAAAGATGCCCGCTACAAAAACAAAAATGCTGACCCACGGCGTAAGTTATGAGCTATTTACAAGCGACGTTGAAAAAGCCGATGAAATACAAACTATAAAAGAGCCTATTATTGGCTTTTACGGCAGTATTAATGCTTGGTTAGATATTGCGTTATTAACCGCCTTGGTGGCTGCAAGGCCGCATTATCAACTCGTGCTTATCGGAGATATTGTGACTCCTGTTACACAGCTATTGCAGTTTAAAAATGTTACGCATATTGGCGCAGTTAGCCACGACCGTTTAGTATCGTTTTCTGCTCATTGGGATGTGTCGATTTTACCTTTTGTGAATAATGAGCAAATCAGAGCGTGCGATCCGCTAAAACTTAAAGAATATTTAGCGACAGGTAAACCGATTGTCGCAACTGATTTTCCTGCAGTTAGTAATTATACGCCGCATATTTTTATTGCTCACTCTAGTCATGATTTTATTAACAAGGTCGATGAGGCGCTTTCGTTAACTCAGCCACAATTAACATTATTAAACAGCGTACAAAAGAATCTAGCAAAAGCGCACAGCTGGCAGGCAAAGGCGCTTATTGTTAACGAAGACCTGCTGCGACTAAATCCTCCACATTGAGCATTAAAATGTAATCTTGGCGCGCCCTGTGCAACTACCTTATTAAACTAGGCTATTTACAGTGTAAATTTTTATTATGCAAATAGCCGTTAAATTTCGCATTGCAATATGCAAATTAATAGGTAGGGATTATGTTAGTTAGAGAGCAAATAAAAAGGTTACTTTATTTAGCTTTGTATGCAGTTTATACAAGGGCGAAACTATTTGTTTTGCCTCTGTTCATCGTACCTGTTGTGGTTATTTTACTCGCTGCAACTGCGCAAAAGCAGTACACAAACCATGCAACAATCTTAATAGAAGAATCTGCATTACTAAACCCATATTTAGATGACTTGTCTTTTTCGTTTGATTTATCAAATCGTATGGCTGCATTACGCACGCTTGTAATAAGTCGAAAAGTGTTGATAGCTGTTGCTAAAGAAACAAACTTAGTTGCTAAAGATGCAAGCCCTGCTGCTATTGAAAAAATTCATCAAGAACTCTCACAAGCGCTTTCTTTATCACTGGTTGGTGATGAATTGGTGCGAGTTAACTTTACTTGGCATGACCAAACTCAAATGAAAGCAGTATTAGAAAAAGTGGTTGAGAAATTTATAGAGAGTTTATTAGCACCAACCAAGGCCTCGCTTGATACGTCTGAGCAATTTTTTTATCAACAGTTAGTCAGTTTACGAGAAGAACTCGAGGTTTCTGAAGAGTCGCTAGCTAATTTTAAAGCTAAAAATAGCAACACTTTACCTGCTGTTTTACATAGCAATAGACAAACGTTCGATAAGTTACTGAGTGATCAACAACAAAAGTCTATCGTCTTATCAGGTGCAAAAGCCAAGCTTGAAGCGCTAACAACAAAAATGGGCCAAGCAAACCCAATTTTAGGACGCATAGAAGAAAAAATCATTAATGCCGAATCACAGTTGAGCTTTTTAAAAACCCGTTATACCGAAAAGCACAGTAAAGTCGTGTCGAAAAAACGTGAACTGCTGAGTATTCGAGCTCGCCAACAGGCTTTAATAGAAAGTGGCAAAAATCTAGATGCAACAAACATAGATCAACTTTGGCAAATGGCCAATACACTTCCTGATGGCAAAGACAATGAAAGTAATGTGCTTGTTTCACAGATACTTGCATTAGAAGAAGCAAAAAACACTGTGCTCCAACATCAACAAGAGTTTGCCATGTTGGAGCAGCAAGTTAATACGGTGAGTGAAAGGTTATTAGTTACAAGCGATATAGAGAAACAATTAAGAAAGCTAGAGCGGGATTACGACGTTAAGCAATCACTTTATAAAGATATGCTGGGACGTTACGAAATGGCAAAAGTAACGGGTAAATTAGTTAAATATGAAGGGCCTGACAAAGTAAAAACCATAGAACGAGCTTACAGCCCAACCCAGCCAATCAATACCTCTTTAGTAGTGGCGATTATTTTGGGGATTGTTTTAGGCATATTTACAAGCACCACCTGTGTATTTGTAGCGACATTATTTGATAGTCACTTAAAAGATATTCAAACCATTGAAAAACTATCTGCTTTGGAAGTAGTTACTATTTTACCTATTGTTGGCAAAGGTTCATTACATGTTCCTGCTAGCCCATCAATGCACTTTATTAATAAGGGGAGTTAGCATGAACGTCCTACATTTAGTTCAGCACTTTAAAATAGGTGGCCTTGAAAAAATGGCTGTGACCTTAATGCAAAAAAGCCAATTCGCAAGCACCAGTATTATTGTTTCGCTAGAGGGCAATGAGCAAGAAGCAGTTAGTGAGTGGCCTGCTTTAGCTTTATTTGAACAAAAACTGATTAGCTTAGATAAAGCGCCTAGGTTTGATCTAAGTATTATCAAAAAGCTCACTGAAATAATTAAAACACACGAGATTAAAGTGATTCATAGTCATCACATTGGTCCCATGTTGTACGCGAGTCTAGCTTGTCTTACAAATACTCAGGTAAAGCATGTCTCAACTATTCATGATGCTTGGTATTTAAAGAGCTTTAAACAGCGTTTAATTACCAAAACACTTAATAAGTTAACTAAAATTCACTGGGTTGCAGATGCACAAGTGGTCGCGAATGAATTTTATAATGAAACAGCGATCACGGCAGATAAAACCATTCTGAACGGTATCGACTTACAGCAGTTTAATCACATCAATGAAGCAACCGCAAGGCTCAAACTTGATCTTCCTGCTGATAAAAAGTTAATTGGTTGCTCTGCACGATTAGAGCCGGGGAAAGGGCATTTGGATCTCATTAAACTACTGCCTTTGCTGCCTAAAGACATCGAATTAGTGTTTGCTGGTAATGGTAGCTTACGCTTTTCGTTACTCAGTGCGGCAGTATCGCTTGGGGTGGTAGAACGAGTGCATTTTTTAGGAAATGTACAGCATATGCAGCTATTTTACTCAGCTATTAACGTTATGTGTCTTTATTCACAAAGAGAAGGACTGCCCTTATCAATTTTAGAGTCAATGGCGTGTGGCAAAGTAATTGTGGCGACTGATGTTGGCGGTATCAGCGAGGTCGTTACAGAAGAGCAAGGCATATTAGTCAAGCCAAATGACTCTTTTGGCCTAAAAATTGCGCTATTGAAAGCATTAGACATGAAATATGGGCTGTGTATTCGAGAGCATATTCTCTCAATTGCAGATGCAAACAAAATGAGTGAAGCGTATGACCACTTCTATAATGGCTTAGCTTCATAAGGGGAATGCAATGACTTTTCTACTGATCACATTGGCTGTTTTAATTACACTGGCTTTATATCATCATGTTGGTTACTTACTGTTATTAAAGCTATTTAGTAACAGTAAACCGATTGAGATGACTGAAAATACTCAACCCAGTACTCACTTTGGTATTTTAATGTGTGCTTATAACGAACAAGAACACATAGCAGAGAAGCTTTATAACTTAGGCTCAATGTTATATAGCACTGAGCTATACACCATTCATGTTTATCTTGATGGCTGCACCGATAAAACTTATGACGAAGCGATGCTAGCGCAGTCGCATCTTGCAAAGCAAAATGTAGTTTGTCATTTGCATTTTAGTAAAGTGAATAAAGGCAAATCATTTGGCATCAATGAACTGATAAAGCTGAGTAAGCCAAATTATGATGTTTTACTCTTTACCGATGTTAGTGCGCTACTGAGTATTGATGTGCTCAATAAAATTGATGCCGATTTTAAAGATCCTAATATTAATGTTATCACCGGCGTATATATTTTAGATGATTTAGCCACTGCTGAGCAGCAACAGTACTGGCAATATCAAAACAAAGTAAAGAGTATGGAGTCGTCTTTAGGGGCTGTTATTGGCGTGCCAGGTGCTATGTTTGCTATACGCTCAGCTCATGCGGCTTTATTAGATGAAAACACCATAAATGACGATTTTATTATCTCTATGAAAGCGTTAAACCAAGGTGGGAAAGCCGTTGTAAACAGTGAAATAAATATCGTTGAGCGTGAATGTGATGAACAAAGTCATGATTATGCCAGAAGAGTAAGATTAGGTGCGGGTAACTGGCAGCAAATAAAAATGTTGTTTGAATTATTAAATCCGAAATTAGGCTGGGTAAGTTTTAACTATTTTTCACATAAAGTATTGCGTGGGGTCATGCCAATTATTCTGCTGCTGATTTACGCGTTACTTTTTTCACTTGCACTATCTTCAAGCTTGTTAATACCTAAAGTGGTATGTGTTGCGATAGTCTGTACTCATGGCTTAGGAGTAGCAAAAAAAGCTTTTAATATCAGGGCTAAGTTACCAATTGTAGATAGTGTAAATTATATTATCAGCGCTTATTTTATGGCTCTGTGGGGGATTGTTAAGTTTGAGCGTGGTGATTATAACCAGCATTGGCAGCGCGTTCATCAAACCCAAGAATCAAACAAAATATTCATCAAAACCATTAAGCGCACTATTGATGTAGTTGGCTCTGCGGTTGGATTAATATTACTTTCACCAGTTATGTTAGCTGTTGCATTAGTGATTAAACTGACTTCAAAGGGCCCTGTGTTATTTAAACAGCTGAGAGTGGGACAAAGTGATGATGATTTTGTCGCTTTATTCAATGTTTTAAAATTTCGCTCTATGGTTGTTGATGCAGAAGCAAAAAATGGCGCGGTGTGGGCAAGTAAAGATGATCCTCGTATAACTGCAGTTGGACGATTTATTCGCAAAACACGCTTGGACGAATTACCACAACTTTGGAATGTATTGATCGGTGAAATGTCTCTTATTGGCCCACGGCCTGAGCGACCAGTGTTTTATTCAAAGCTTGAGAAAGACATCCCGTACTTTTGTCAGCGTACTTATGGGATCAAGCCCGGTATATCGGGACTCGCGCAGGTAATGAATGGTTACGATGAGAGCATTGACGATGCGCGCAACAAAATAGGCTGGGATTACGCCTATATGCTAAGTACTTCATCTGCACGCAGTTGGTGTTATATGGAGTTTACTATTTTCTTTAAAACGTTGGCTGTTATATTCACTGGTAAAGGTCAGTAACGTTGTTTCGCATAATGCAATTGTGCACTCAAAAAGCAATTGCATTATGCATCCCTCCTCTAAAAAATAGTATCAAATAATTTAAAACCCTTAAATATCAGTTTGTTAATTCTGGCATTCTTCTTGTAATAGTCTATTTGTATTTATATTTTAATAGGTGATTCAGATGAAAAATTTAGCCAATAAAGTAGAACAAACAGTTGTCGTACTTCCTAATGATTTCTCCGGCTTTGCTGTCGATGAGTTAAAAGATCAGTTTGAACAGCTAGTCGAGCAAGGCACACACTTCGTGATTCTCGATTTTACTAAGACCGAATTTATCGACTCTTCAGGAATAGGTGCTATTGTTTTTCTATACAAAAGAATTGAAAAACAAAGTAATAAGCTATCTTTACTTAATGTAACGGGGCAGCCGTTTAAGCTAATGAACTTATTAAGAGTCGATAAAACCATTCCATTTATTGACTCAATATAAAAGGTATCAGGGAGAGTACAATGAAGGCACGCATAGTAATTGTTATTATAATGTTTTTAGGCGGCTGTGCTTCTTGGCCTGATGACGGCCAAGGTGGCTTAGCTGAAAAGTATCAAAACTATCCATTAGCCGATGAGCAGTACGATGAAAACTTCACTCAGCCCGAGGACGTTGTTAAGAGTGAATTTGAACACCTTGTACTTAAACTTGAGTTATTAAAATCGCAAGATATTAAAGCTTGTATGCCTGCGCAACTATTAAAAGCACAAATTTATGAAAATCGTATTCGTAGATTAATCGCTGGACAAATGTGGGAAGATGCTGAGCATGATTTACTGATTCATTATCATGGGCTTAATCAGTTAACGAATCACTTTGATACGGTTAGAAAAGTTACGGATTGTGCCTCTACGACTAATGAGCAACCTGCGTCATTTAGTATCAAAAAACAAATTGCACAGCTATTGAATAGCGATAATCAATTTGCATTTAATGCGTTTGAAATAACCCCTAAATATGCCGTACGAGTTGCTCAAGCTGCAGATTTAGCGAAGCAACTAGGCAGTATTAATATTTTACTTGTGGGTCACACTGACGCGGTTGGAGATTCAGGGAGTAATTATGAGTTGGCACTTAAGCGTGCCGATACGGTGAAGCATTGGCTTGGCGTTTATGGCGTGCCACAGCAAAATATTACAACCCTAACGCAAGGAAGTTTGCAGTCTTACAGTGATGCCGCAGAAACTGAGAGTACACGTCATTCAGACCGCAGAGTTGAAGCAATAATTCTAGACGCAAACACGCAAGGCTTAGAAAGCAATAAAGCTAAAGCGCTGATGAACTGGACTAAAATAATACAAAGCAAAAAGGAGTAAAATAATGAAATATTTTTTCACAATATTTGTTTTGTTTTTTTTAGCGACCAACAGCTTTGCGGCAAATGAAGCGGATAACTCAATTGTGCAAGCGGGTAATAAACTCTTTTTATATGTGCCTGGCGAGGTTGAATTTGATGGCACGTTTGAAGTAGATAAAAAAGGCCAGATCAACATACCTGAAGTAGGGCAATTTAATGTTGCCAATAAAACAGTGGCGCAAATCGAACTTGAGTTAAAACCGGTTTTGGCTGAGTTGTTTGTTGCGATAGATGACTTTTATGTGGAGATCCGCAGCCGAGATATATTTATTAATGTGATGGGTTATGTCATTACGCCTTCCCAAGTCAGTATTCCTGATGATGGTAATATTCAAATGGTAATAGCTAAAGCGAATGGTTTAAAGCCTGGCGCTCAGCTCGATCGTTTGCAAATAAGACGAGGCGATGAGGTGATTGAGTTTAATTACAAAGCCTATTTAGATACAGGTAATATTAGCTTACTTCCAACCCTTAAAAGTGAAGATACGGTGTTTGTACCGGTATCTCCTTTACTTGGTAATGTACAAATAGACTTTGATGCACAAACACTTAGCGCAACGGGAGATGCCAGTGACAATAGCGCTATTACAATTTTGGGCGAAGTACATAATCCTGGTAGCTTTTCGTTTAAAGAAAATATGACCATCTTAGATGCATTAATGCGTGCCGAGGGAGTAACACGCTATGCTGATGTGACTAAAATTAGAGTCATTGTCGATAAGTCCCCAGTGATATTTGATTTAAAAGCATATTTAGATAAACCCACTGATAAGAATATGCCGCTTCTCAAAGCTGGTTCAACCATATATGTGCCAATAATGGTCGATGATGTAAACACCACTTCTCGGACTGTTTATATCATGGGGGAAGTGCAAAAGCCTGGAGCTTACGAGGCTGCAGATAGTACCAATTTTCTAGATATTTTAGCTAATGCAGGGGGGCCAACACGCTTTGCAGAAACGCGACAGATAAAAATATTAACCCCGCAAGGTGAAAGTATTTTATTTGATTTACAAGGTTACAGTGAAGGTAGCATTACGACAAAAGTACCTGATTTAAATCCTGGTGATGTTATTTTCGTGCCCGAAAAAACAGATGTAAACGAAAAAAGCTGGTTAAAAATTCCGACTAAACGTGCGATTAAAATTATTGGTGCCATTCAATCTCCCGGACGTTATGAATGGAGTGATGAAATGGATTTTACCGATTTATTAGCTCATGCGGGCGGGCCAACCAAAGGGGCCAATATTAATGATATTAAAATATTACGTAATGGTGATGTCACTCAGCGTTTCGACCTCGAAAAGTACACTATTACTGATGGAAAAACAGCGCTACCAAATTTGATCGCAGGCGATACAGTGATTGTAGAGGAGTTGCCAGTTGACCCTGGCGATAATAAATCACAATGGATACGCCAAGCGTCGAGTAAGTCTATTTATATTATGGGTCAAGTGGGCTCTCCTGGGCGCTACGCGTTTAATGATAATATGCATTTTATTGATATTTTAGCCGCTGCAGATGGCCCTAATGGCAATGCTGATATTCGCAACATAAGAGTAACGCACCGTAATGGTAATAGTGCCAAGGTTAGCAAGCTTGATTTAGCTCTGTATTTTGAAACCGGAGATGAAACTCTCTTTCCACATGTGTTGCCCGGAGACACTATTTTTATTCCTGAAAAAGATAAAGACTGGTTACGTACACCTAAAGAGAGAGTGGTTCGTATTATGGGGGCAGTGCAAAAGCCGGGTCGCTATAACTTTGATGACACTATGTCTATTTTAGATGTATTAGCTGAAGCGGGTGGGCCATCAAGTTCCGCACTCATTGATAAAATTGTTGTGGTTAATCATTCTTGTTGTAAAGAGCAGTCTCGAGTATTCAATCTTGAAGCATTTATAAAATCACCAAACTCGGCAAATATTCCGGTATTAAGGGCTGGCGATACTTTATATGTACCAGATAAGGGGCAAGATCTATTAAGTCAATTTAAAGATAATTTCTTAGATTTTATAACAATAATTGCTTTAGTGGTGAGTTTATGAAGTTAATTCCAGAGCAGTATCATGAGCTAGAAACGATTTGTAATACCCTCGTTGATAGTGATGCACGATGCGTTACATTTATTTCGCTGTATGGTGGCGAAGGTTCATCAACGGCGTGTAGCAGTGTTGCCCAGCGATTAGTTAGTCAACATAAGTCAGTATTGGTGATTGATCTTAACCCCATTAGTTCGTTTCGCTTAGATAAGCAGTTATCTAGCTTAACTAAGCTATGGCGATTTGATGATATTTCTTGCCAGTTAAGTGTATTACCTTATCAGGGGATAGATATTTTGAGCATACATAATTTAGAGTCCATTGATTCGGCTAAAAATAAACATGTACTCAATGAGGCTGTGATCCGTTTAAAACAAGAATATGATTATGTGTTACTTGATATGTCTCCTGCGTTAAAGCTCAATCGCAATAATATTCCGCTACACTCTTTAAGTTTATGTAGCGAACTGACTTTAGTAACAGTTGGTTTAGGTGTTAATGATGAAGAGTCTTTGTGTAACGGCGTTGCAGAGCTTAAACAAGCTGGCCATAGCAATATTAAATTATTAGTGAGCCAATATAGTTTTGCACCTTTGGGTGAACGAATGCTATTACTTTTACAAAGATATAGACCTCAATGGCCAAGAGTATGTACGTTTTTAACAAACAAAATCAACAGGCAAAAGTGGCTGTTTAAGCATTATTGAGGTCTTTATGGATATATTATTTGAACGACGCTTTGAATTGTTATGGCCAACGTTAACCGAGATACGCCAAGTGTTAAAACATGTGTTGGGTGCATTATCAGTAAAACGGGATGAAGCGGATGCTGCCGGTTTAGTTGCAACGGAGTACCTCACTAATTTGATTAGGCATAATCAGGGGGATGAGCACGTTATTATGTTGCGCATCAGCCAAACGAATACTGACACATATCATTTAACGTTTGTAGATGAATTGAAGCCTTATAATTTATTCAAAAAAAATGACTCATCTTGGACAATCGAATCGCATGAATTAGTTGAAGGTGGAATGGGGGTTGAGTTAATTCGTCATTACTTTGCAGATGCAACGTATGAAACAATAGCCTCTAAAAATTATTTTTCCTTTCCTTTGATTAACATAGATAAAAGGCCAAGTATTATTTATGTTGATGATGATGTTGTCCAGCTTGCATTAATGAGCGCCTATCTTCAAGACAAGTTTCAAGTGATCACCTGCGAAAATATTGAGGCGGGTTGGCAGGCTATTTTAACCTCTGATGCCAGTATTTTATTACTTGATCACCAACTAAAAAAAGGCACTTGTGAGCCATTATTAGAAAAACTAAATAAATCTAATCTCAAATCACAATTATCGGTAGTGATGTTAACCGGTGATGACAGCGAAGAAGTGATCAGTAAAATTAATCGCTTAGGAGTCGATGATTACTTAATTAAACCAGTGAAAAAAAATAAGCTTTTGCAAAGTATTGAAAGGGTAACGCACCGGTTCGCTTACTTATCGTATCAGAGCACATTTGGCTTAACACCATCAAAAGTGTTATTAGCTAATAATAAAACAGCGCATATTTTTGGTTCAATTGCGGTCGGTAACGGTGGTGACTTTTTTATGCCGATTAATGATGAAGGGACTGCTTTTATCCTCGGTGATATGATGGGGCACGGCTTGCAAGCACTTAAAGAAAGCTTTGCGATTAAAGGCTTTATCAGTGGCTTTTTAGCAACTGGATTGGCATATCAAGACATGCTGGTGGCGCTTAATAATGCGCTTTATAAGCAGCAACTATGCAAATCGAGTTTAGTTACACTGGTAATTTGTTTTTTAGAAAATAATAAATTGTATTGGCTTAATGCCGGACATCCACCGCCAGTTATTATTGATAAAGATGGAAAAATATCTCAATTAAAGGGAACCGGTCCATTGTTAGGCCTTTCTAATGATCATCAATACACCCTTTATGAAGCTGAATTAGAAAATATTGAACATATTTTACTTTATACGGATGGTTGGACCGATAATCGCTTTACTGACAAAGATGAAATGGCTGAGTTAAAAACAATAATCCCAACACAGAGCAACTCTGCTGAGGACTTTGCCCACTCATTATGGAAAAACTCGCAAGTGACACTCTCCAAAGAAATTGATGATGCATCACTAATAATAATTAATTGAATTTGATTTAATGAGGTAACTATAGTTAACTTAACATTCATAAGTTAATATTTTTTATCTAAATAATTCTTAGCGGGCTGCTAAAAGGAAAGGGATTATGCCACCAACAATACTCATTGTAGAAGACACCCAGTCGCTCGCTATGTTGTATCAATCTTATCTAGTTCCTACAGGTGTTAATACTCTGGTGGCAAATGATGGTGCAAGTGCTTTAGCGATTATTGATAAAATAAAGCCTGATCTAATCGTATTAGATGTCATGTTACCAGACATGAATGGTTTAGATATTTTAGCCAAGTTAGCTCCTGATAATTCTCCTCAGGTTGTTGTTTTAACTGGTCATGCGACAAAAGAAATGGCCATTCAAGCGATCAAGCTCGGTGCCAGTGACTTTTTAGAAAAGCCCGTTGAGGCAGAGCGCTTTCGTATTACAATAAACAATGCGCTAAAAATAAAAGACCTAAAACAAACCGTCACGAAATATAAAAATACCTACGAAAATGGTCGATATTTTGATTTGATTGGTAGTTCAAAGCAGATGCAATCTGTCTATCAAATAATTAGCTCGGCATCGGTAAGTAAAGCTACGGTGTTCATTACCGGTGAAAGTGGCACAGGAAAAGAGCTCTGTGCACGAGCGGTACATCAAGCATCGAATCGCGCTGATAAGCCTTTTGTTGCGTTAAATTGTGCTGCGATCCCTAAAGATTTAATTGAAAGTGAAATTTTTGGTCACTTAAAGGGCGCATTTACAGGAGCTATTGCGAATCGTCTCGGGGCTGCGGGTCAAGCTGATGGCGGTACCTTATTTTTAGATGAGCTATGCGAAATGGACGTCAACTTACAAAGTAAGCTGTTGCGTTTTATTCAAACCGGCACTTATCAGCAAGTAGGCAGTGAAAAAGTTGTTAAAGTTGATGTACGATTTGTGTGTGCAACCAACAGAGATCCACTTGTTGAGGTCGAAGCCGGACGGTTTCGAGAAGACTTATATTATAGATTGCATGTGATCCCTATTGAGTTGCCACCATTAAGGGAACGCAGTACAGACATTATTGAGATAGCAGAAGCTTTGTTTATCAAAATAGCTCGCGAAGAGCAACATCCGTACAAAGGCATTACAGAGGATGTAAAGCGCTTACTGGCTCAATATGATTGGCCTGGTAACGTGAGACAGTTAGAAAATGTGATCCGCAATATTTTAGTGCTCAATGCCCAAGAGTGGATTGATGTAAATATGTTGCCCAGCTTGCCACAAAGCTCTCAGAAAGAAATACCAAATTACAAGCCAAACGAAAGCTTTACTCATACTAAAATACAAGAATTTGAAGAGTTACCGCAAATTGAAAGTGATATAAAAGCACTTTGGTTAGCAGAAAAAGACTATATAGAACGTGTTATAAAAATATGTTCAACAAATATTCCCAAAGCAGCAGCATTACTTGAAGTTAGCCCTTCTACCCTTTATAGAAAAATTAAAAGCTGGGAAGAAAACTTATAAGCGTAAGCGTGATTTTGCGGTGTACGCATTTTGTAATAACAAAAATTGGTTTTTACCAGAAAACCTTTCTTTAAGCATGACGTAAGCGGCTTGTGCCATAGCGCTTTTTTGATCAGGAGACTGTATTAAAAGTGCGTTAATACAATTTTGACACTCTTGTGCGTCACCTGTTTTCATTAATAAGCCATTCGTATTATTTTTTATGATACTTGGGATGGCGCCAACAGGACTGCTAATTACGATTTTATGGTGCGCCATGCTCTCAAGTAATGTCATGGGTAAACCTTCCTCTCTTGAGCAGATAAGCAACACATCGATTTGATGCCAAATATCGTCGCGATTGGTTAAACCATGATAGTGTAAGTTTTCCAGTTGCGGGATGGTATTGCGCATCGGACCGTCGCCAAAAAGGTGAAACATCACATTGTTACTGTTTTGCATACTTTCGGCTAAGGTATAAAAAATATCAGGAGCTTTTTCATACGATAACCGGCCAACAAATCCAATTCTAAGAGGGGATGAGGAAAAGTTAACCGTAGGTGGTTCTTTGATATCAATAAAGTTTTCTAGTAATGTGGCATTCTTAATTGTTTTGCTGATTTGCTCTGAGACTGCAAAGTTGGTTGATAAACATGAAAGCCACAGGTCTAGTTTGTTATATAGCCACATTTTACCTGTCCCAGCATCACCTGCGTGGTAAGTGCTTATACAATGTTTATGAGTAAGTTTACAGGCTAAACGGCCTAAAATACCCGCTTTATAACCATGGGTATGAATAACTGTATTGTCATCGTAGCGGCGCAATTGCTTAATTAAACTCGAAGGTGTGCCTTGCAGAAAATCATAGCGTATGCTTTGCTTATCAAGTAACGTATAAAAATCATTATTGCCATGATTTTTATAAAATAAAACAGAGCAAGAAACGTTATTTTTACTGAGTAGTTTGTGTAGTTCCACGATGTGGGTTTCAATACCACCGATCATGGAAGAGTCAACAAACAAAATAATCTGGCAATTCATAACGAACCTCAAAAGAAAAATATGATAGATATATCTGTAATAGAACAGCTAAAATATGATGTTGGCGACAGCATGGCTATTGAGTTACTCAAAGTGTTTGTTGACGAGTCTAAAAAATTAGTAGAACAAATGCTTAACTCAACCAACACTAATGATATAGAGCTTCATGCACATAGCTTAAAAAGCAGTAGCTATAGCTTTGGTGCAATACATCTAGCACAAACATGTCAGCTGATTGAGCAAAAAGTTAAGACCAATGGCTTAAACCCAGAGGTTAGGACTTTGTTAAAATTAGCTGACTCGCAAAGTAAAAAAACTTTTCAACAAATTAATCAATTAGTTAATAACGCTTAAGCGTGTTTTTCTGCATTAAAAGAGCTTTTTAATAATTCTGAAAATACATTATTTAACTCATCGATATTATGTAAATGTTTACCCGTTTTATTGCATTTATTCCCGTGTTGCAAAATTTCCATAATCGCTGGAGGAGAAATACTTAAATCGTATATTTTAGCGCCGAGCTTTTTTTGTAACCAATCAATACCTGCACTATGAGTGTATTGCATTACACTGTTCTCTTGCGCTGTATTTTCAATAAATACACGACACGCAGAGGTTTTTTGAATAGCGAGTGCAATATCGTCGATTAAAAAAGCGGGCATAATACTGGTTATGATACTGCCAGGGCCAATAATCACTAAGTCAGCATTTAAAATAGCTTCAACAGCGCCTGGTGATGCAGGTACTTTTTTAGATAAATATACTTTCTCAGGTAGTAAATTTAAGGCATCTATCGCACACTCACCAAACACTTTTTCACCGTTATCAAGCTCAGCGACTAAGTCTGTTGGTATATCAGACATGGGTAAAACGGTTTCACAATTACCAAGTAGTTTATTAAAGCATGCAATAGCCTGAGTAGGAGAGGCCATAACTTGAGTCAAACCTAAAAGAGTTAAATTACCTAAGCTGTGACCTTCAATATCGCCGCTCGTAAATCTGTGTTCATACACAGAATGAGCAATTGAACCTTCACCCGCTAGTTGAACACAGCAACGGCGAATATCACCAAGGGCGATGCAATTTTGTGCTTCTCTAATCCTACCCGTCCTGCCGCCATTATCGGTGGTTGCAACGATTGCTGTTAAGTTATTACACAAAGGTTTTATTGCGCTTAAAACTTGTGCCAATCCGTGCCCACCGCCTATGCAAACTATTTTCATCGTTTTGCCTTGGTGTTTGTTATTTACATTAATTAAGCAGAAATCATTCCACTCTAGCAAAAAAAATAACTCAATGATTTATATTGAATTTTGTTCTATATTAAATAGTCATGTCATCGGCTTAAGTTTTTTTTGCAAAACGCGATGCATTTTAAGTGGGGAAACCGGTATGCAAAATAGTGATTTAATTACTGTTAGTGAATTACAAAGTCAGTTAGAGTCATTATCTCAATGTAATGATGAAATTGATATTTTAGCGACTATCTCCGCTTTTTTGCAGCCGTTGCTTCATTATCAAGATTGTATAATCCTACAAAAAATTGATAAGCATTATCAAACTATAGGCACTAGCAATATTGATTTTTATGATCAGAAATGGCCGCATTGCAGATTGTTTTTACAGGTATTAAAAAATAGCTATGCATTTTGTAACAATCCGTCAGAAGATCTCGAATTTAATTTTTTAGAGGGCAATGCCAAAACTGCACTTAAAGCGTCTTTATTGATAAGTGTTAGCACCTCCAATGAGCAAGGCATATTTATTTTTACTAATGTAGACATAAATGGGGTCAGTGACGTTGTAGGTTCAGATCTTATAAAGCTGTTTTTTCAACAGGCGTTCTATGCTTTTTTGAACTTAATGAAGTTACACGCTCAAACTCACCAATCTATTTTACTGCTTGATAAATTTTCTCAACTCTCTAGTTTATTTAAAGAGCTTGCTAGTGAGTGGTTTTGGCGCACAGATCTTAATATGACGTTTATTAGCGTTAATAATATTGAAAGCGAAAATAACACTTACGCTCAACTTTTTATTAATAAAAAAATTGATAATTTACTCACTATTAATGAGCGAAAAAACACACTGAAATGGCAGCAATTCTCAGCTTTACTTGCAGAGTATGACGATTTTAGTGGTTTTGAATTTGAAGTTTATGCAGTTAAGCCCCTTTGGGTATCTCTTAATGGCAAATCGCAGTTTGACGATCAGGGAAATTTTATTGGTTATTTAGGGATTGCCAAAGATATTACTTTTTCAAAAGAGCGAGAGGCCGCACTTGAAAGTGAAAAATTAAAAGCTGAAGAGGCCAGTCAAACCAAGTCAAAGTTTTTAACGATCATGTCACACGAGATCCGTACTCCAATGAATGCGATTATGGGGATGATAGAGTTATTACTGGATACTGAGCTCACTAAAGAACAACGACAGTGGCTGGACTATGCTAATTCAAGCGCTGATATTCTATATGGCCTAATCACTGATGTGCTTGATTTTTCAAAAATCGAATCAGGAACAATTTTATTGGTTAACAAACCTCTTAATGTAAAATTATTAATAGAAAATATAGTAGGGCAGTTACACATAATAGAAGACAGTGACGATATTATCTTCTCAGTATCAATAAGTGACGACATACCTACCTTAATAATGGGAGATGAGTTTAGATTAGGGCAAATACTCTTTAATATTATTGGAAATGCATTCAAATTTACGCGCTCTGGACGTATTTTACTATGCGTAAGTATTGTTGATGGAAAGCTTAACTTTACTGTCCAAGACTCTGGTGTTGGTATCGCAAAAAAAGATTTGGTTTTTATATTTCAGCCTTTCAGGCAAGTTAACGATGGCATTAACAGAAAGAATGAAGGAGTTGGTCTTGGGTTAAGTATTTCAAAAAACCTAATTGAGTTAATGGGGGGCTCAATTACTGTTGATACGCAACTTGGGCTTGGCAGTACTTTTACTATTTTAATTCCATTTGCAGAAGCACCTATTAGTGAAATGAAGCCTGAACTATCTGCAGAGCATCCTGTTTTATCGATCCTCGTTGCTGAAGACAACAAAACCAATCAGGTATTAATTAAAGCGTTCTTACAAAAATTAAATCATAAAGTGACAATAGCTAATGATGGCGCCGAAGCGATTGAATTTATGAAGCTCAAAAAGTTTGATTTAATTTTAATGGATATTATGATGCCAACGATGGATGGGTTAACTGCTACACAATACATACGTAATGAATTATTAAGCGATATTCCTATTTACGCACTCACCGCCAATGCCGCAACCGACGATAAAGCATCGTGCTTTAAAGTCGGCATAAATAAAGTACTGACCAAACCAATTAAGTTTGAGACTCTAAAAGCATCTTTAAACTCGCTGTAGTGCGCATAAATAACAACAGATTAAAAAAGGCCGTAATGAGTTTAAATTACGGCCTTTTTTAATTTTGTTATTCTATATTCTGGATCTGCTCACGCATTTGCTCTATCAATACTTTAAGCTCAACCGCAGCATTGGTGATGTCGCTATTGATTGATTTAGAGGCGAGGGTGTTGGCTTCGCGGTTAAACTCTTGCATCATAAAATCTAAACGACGACCACAAGCGCCACCTTTTTTAAGGATTTTTTTAGTTTCTTTGACATGAGATTTTAAACGGTCTAGTTCTTCAGCTACGTCTTGTTTTTGTGCAAGGTAGATGAGCTCTTGCTCAAGGCGAGCTTCGTCAATATTTGCAGTTAAATCTTCTAATTTTTGTGCTAATTTTTCACGCTGCCATTTGGCAATTTCTGGCATGTGAGTTTCAACAATCGCTACTTGCTCTAAAATAGCATCAAGGCGAGTGGCTATCATCTCTTCAAGATTAGCGCCTTCATCACCACGTGCAGATTTAAAATCTTCAATCACTTGATCAAAACCAGCAATGAGTGCGGTGTTAACGCTATCCATATCTAGCTCTTCAGCTTCCATAACACCAGGCCAACGTAAGATGTCGACAGGATTAATATCGCCATTACTTTGTTGTTGCACCCATTTGGCGCTATTGATCAGTTGTGCAGCCAACGCCTCATTAATTGAAAGTTCACCAACATGGGCTGGGTTTGCCACAAACTTTAAGAACACTTCAACCTTGCCGCGTTGTAAATGTTTACGTAGGCGCTCACGGATCACCGGCTCCATGCCACGAAATTGCTCAGGTGCGCGAATAAAGGTTTCAAGGTAGCGTTGGTTAACTGAACGAACTTCCCACGTGCCAGTGCCCCAATCGCCTTTTATTTCGCGACGCGCGTAAGCAGTCATACTGTGGATCATGGATGGTTTCCTAGTTTTATTAAACAATATTAAAAGTGATTATACCGTAACACTGGTTAAGCTCTAGCGGAAATTTTTGTTGCTGCGAATTTTACAATTTGCTTTTGTTTAAATCAGCATGGCATCTACAGCTATATATACATATAATGTGGGAAATTCTGAATTAAGGGGATCGTGAATGCGTCCAAGCGAAAGAACACCTAACCAAATTAGACCGGTTACATTTACACGTAATTACACTTTGCATGCTGAAGGCTCTGTGTTGGTTGAGTTTGGTAACACAAAAGTACTTTGTACAGCCACTGTTGAATCAGGTGTACCGCGTTTTATGAAAGGCCAAGGTAAAGGCTGGATCACAGCTGAGTACGGTATGTTACCGCGCTCTACCCATACCCGAAATGGCCGTGAAGCGGCGCGTGGCAAGCAAAGCGGTCGTACTATGGAAATTCAACGTTTAATTGCACGCGCACTTCGTGCCGCAGTTGATTTAAAAGCGTTAGGCGAAAATACCATTACTATTGATTGTGATGTTATTCAAGCTGATGGCGGAACTCGTACTGCATCAATCAGTGGTGCTTGTGTTGCTCTAGTCGATGCGTTAACACATATGCGTAGCAAGGGTATGATCAATTCAAATCCTCTTAAATTTATGATTGCAGCTATTTCGGTAGGTATTTATAAAGGCCAAGCTATTAGCGATTTAGAATATTTAGAAGATTCTGACGCTGAAACAGATATGAACGTAATTCTGACCGAAACAGGTAAAATTATTGAAGTGCAGGGTACAGCCGAGGGCGAACCTTTCTCGTTTGATGAGCTTGATGAATTACTCACTCTTGCGAAGCATTCAATCCGCGAAATCATTGACGTTCAGAAGCAAGCATTAGCTTAATAAGTAATAGGTTTATAGTAATGAAAGATTATCAAATAGAGTTTATTGAATTCGCCTTAGAAAAACAGGTGTTAAAGTTTGGTGAGTTTACTTTAAAGTCTGGCCGTACTAGCCCTTACTTCTTTAATGCGGGGTTGTTTAATACAGGTCGTGACCTTGCACGTCTTGGTCGTTTTTATGCTGCCGCCCTTGAAGATGCAGGCATTGAATATGATGTTTTATTCGGTCCTGCTTATAAAGGTATTCCAATTGCAACAACTACCGCAGTAGCACTTGCAGATCATCACAATAAAGATGTGCCTTATTGCTTTAACCGTAAAGAGAAGAAAGCACACGGTGAAGGCGGCACATTAGTCGGCTCTGAGCTAAAAGGCAAAATCATGTTAGTAGATGACGTGATCACTGCTGGCACAGCAATTCGTGAGTCTATGGAAATCATTGCACAAAACGGCGCGGACTTAAGTGGCGTACTAATAGCTCTTGATCGTCAAGAAAAAGGTAAAGCTGAGCTTTCTGCAATTCAAGAAGTAGAACGTGACTTTGCTACTAAAGTTGTTTCGATAGTAAAACTGGCCGATCTTATTAGTTATCTTGAAAGCAAAGGTACTATGAATGAGCACCTAGCATCTGTAAAAGCCTACCGAGAGCAATACGGTATTGCTTAACCTAAATTGTTTATTGAATTTAGCAAAAAAAGCCCGGTGAATTTCACTGGGCTTTTTTATGTTATGTCGCGTGATTGAGTTATTAAAACGTAAATTAAGTATAGATTTTGTGGTGTTTGGTATGAATCATAACCGAACAGCACTTTATTTCAAGTTTTCTTTAAAAAACGCTTGCGTAAAATTCGCCGCGCCCTATAATGCGACCCCACTGAGACGGCAGACAGCAACGCTTAGCGAGGCAAGAGTTAATCAGTCAGTCGAGTAAAACTTAAGTTTAGATTTTTAAGAAAGTTTAAAATTAAGTGTTGACAAAAAAATAGGAAAGCGTAATATGCGCAGCCCTAGCGAGATAAAGTTTAACTTTAACCGCAACGTTCTTTAACAATATAAAGCAATCATCTGTGTGG